>NZ_JBFSTC010000098.1:0-21732 GCF_041466605.1 Vibrio sp. 10N.247.310.17
TGATCTTATTCTTCGCGCTGAAAGATTAGAATGCGGGGTTTATGGCGCGTTTACGGTTAACTATCCCGTGTTTTCCACCTCACGCAGACTTTCAACCGACAATATTTAAAACAGATAAGCTTACAAAGTCCGACTAAGAGAAAATTGCGAAATAGTCTACTACGCAGCTTCAAGTCGAGAAATGATTGCTTCCAATGGCAGGTCTTTATCACGCATCAAGTTTACTACAGCCTCGATATCTTGTTCACGGTTCAGTGCTAGTGCCTGGTTAATATCATCAATCAAACTTAATGCTTGAGCTTTGGGCAAGTTACGCAACAAACTGACTCGGTTATCAGCAGACATTGCCATCAATTCACTCGCTGAATCTTGGCGAGATTGTTTTTGTCCATCGTTAGTCTCAGTTTGTTTTTTGTCAGTGCTTGTGTCCGTTACCTGTACATTTTCGTCAATTTTTACGACGTTGCTTGAACGGGACTCTTCAGCCTTATCACTATTCCTTACGGTCTCAACGTGTAATGAGCCGCCACTCTTCGGTTGGTACTTGTTTTTGCTATCTAACAGTTCTGCATAACACGCCGCAGTTGGAAGCATAAAGTTAAGATGACGCATTACCGTATCTTCAATCTCTTTCATCTCTTTGCGTTTAAGGTAAGCGCCTGATTTACGGCTTTGAAGTGCAAATGAAACGGCGTGTTTAACGGTATCCATACGTGCTTTGTTAATCCCTTCTACGTTTTTATGCTCTAACACTAACGCTTCCTCTTGAGATTTCAAAGTTTCTATTCGGGTACGTAAAGATTTAACACAGCCTTGAATCAGTTTGTCATTCGACAACTGGAACGGCAGACGTGGCTTCTCTTTCTGTTCTGTCTGTTCAGGCTCTTGTTTGCTTGCTCGTAGTTCTCGTTTTACTTCAGCCATGAAGTTATTGATTGACTTGCAATCTGATGGAGTTGAGCCGGTAAAGATAGGTTTTGGTACACCATCAATAAGGACTTTGAGGTGATTGGTTTGTGTTCTTTCGTAGCTAAATGGAGTTTCTGTACCTAATAGGTCATTTAAAAACTTGATTACACGTTTTTGATATTTGCTGTAGCTAGATAGTTTGCACATGATAGATGCCTCGCGTCGATTTTGTTGATGGGAGGCATCTTAATTCAGGATGTTGTGGGGTGGTGGTTTGTAAGCTTATTAAAACCTTACTATTGACTACCACTTCTAAATTAGCAAAGAAGCTTATCCATTACATCATCATTTAGTAGATCACCAAGTTTGGTATCTATCAAATCATAAATGTTGCTATGCAAATCTGATGGCAGGTCTCCTTTTAAAAAGCCTTCAAGATCAGGCTTGAGTCGAGCCGTTTCAAACTCATCGAGCATTGGCTTAACTTGCTCTGGCCTAATACCAATTTCAGCGCCAGTCGGCCAAAATGTATTTGGGATGTCAATTTTGTACTGTTCTTTAATCGCAGCGATAGCAACTGCACTACCAATAGCAGCGTATTTAAGTTTATCATCGTCCGATAGGTTATCTAACTGCTCTAACCTTTCTTTGCTCAACTCAACTTTCTCTCGAATATGTTCGATAAACGCTTTATTATCGTCAAATTGTTCGGAATCAATACCCTCTGCACGCATTCCTAATTCATACATATCTCGCTCAGTATGCGTTGGCGAAAATATTCCTACCTCTTTACCTACAGTGAAAGCGATATCACAAACCTTTTCTACAATAGGCAGCCCCCGACTAATAGCATCTATCATCACTTTTCCTGCAGAAACCACTGCCCCTCCAATCGCTGTACAAGCAGAGCCTATAGCACTGCCTACGGCTGAAATTCCCGCACTAATCAATCCAAGCATTAAAATTTTCTCCTATTACTTTTATGAAGCCCACTTCTATTGACCACTCTTCCATGATTTTCATCGAACAAAGAATGGTAGCAATTTCGTAACTTTTCACGCCAAGCATTAAGCGATAACCCCTCAGTCACCATGTATGAATGGCAAATAATATGTTCAATAACCTTTGATGAATCCCCCAAACGTTTTGAGGCATGCTGTAATAACGAGGTCAGGCGCTCATTATTCTCTGGAGAACGTTCATCTAAATATTTGTCATAAGCTGACAATAATCTTATATCAGCGGTAAACATTAATAGATCTCTCCATTGTTCCACTGACTCAGTAGGCTGTAATCTCTGCAAAGGTAATAGGTGGAGGTTGCTTGGCAACTGATAAAACTTCCACGCTCGATGTCGTAACTTGGGTTCAACAAGCTCCAACGCAATATCAGCTTTAGTAACATTATGTGCTTCAATTTTAGTTAGCACTGATTTTTGCCACCCTTGACCGAATACAACCGCTTCACCAATCTCAAGGCGAGATAAATGCTGTTGTTGACCTGACTCCAATGTAATGCAATTACCTATTGCAGCCTTATCATCCTCAGCAAACAGTTTATGGACAATTTTCGTATTGGTATTTTTCAATACTTCTGGAGTGAGCTTGTTCGGGATTTGATCCACAATAATCAGCCCCTCACCATACTTTCGGACCTCAGCTAGCATGTTTGCAAACATTTCAATTGCCTGACGGCGATTACTGCTTGTTGATGAATCTGCTCTCATTAAAAGGTGGTGCGCCTCTTCAATTAAAGTCAAATGAAGAAAATTAGGATCCTTGCGGTGTGCATTCTTCAAAGCCTGCATAATGTTCGTCATAATAAAGGCAATCAACAGTGACTTTTCTGAACCGTTACGAATCTCTTCTAGTTCGATCACTACACGGCGCCTGATTAGCTCATCAAAATTGATAGAACGTAAGGTGTTAAATATCTGTCCTTTCGCCCCTACTAGAAGACCTTGTAATCGTGCTTTTATTGAACCAATATAATCTTGACGCAAACGAGCATCAAAACCCTGCTCTTCTACTATTTGTTCACTAGCTGCTAGTAAATCTCGAAGTATCGGAAATGGATAACAACCCGGTGCAAATGGATCTTTAAATAAAGGGTGAGTTGAAGTATTCAAATCCCAACCTAAGTTCTCATAACAACGATAAACCGCAGCTTCAAGAACTTGAGGTATCGCAGCCTCCATATCAAATGATGCTAAAAAGCTCGCTTTGATAATGTCTACTCGAGTTGAAATCGTTTCTCCTGGCATCATCTCCAGTGGATTCAATCTAAGTGGTGCAAGGTCATCACGGCCAGGTGTTAATACCAATAAGTCATCATACTCATCTAAAAGAATTCGATATTCTGTTTTTGCTGGCTCAATGACAAGAAATGGCAGCATGCTTTCGCGTAACAAGTGATGGCAAGTTGTTGTTTTTCCACTCCCTGTAACTCCAGCGACAAACACGTGCTTATTAAGATCTTGTCTATTCAAAGATACTTTTTTGTGCTCTAAAAGCCGACCATCTTGTACCAAACTCCCCAAAGGTAAACCATCAACAACTGAGACACTCGGAGGGTTCAAACCAAAAGCCACATGCTCTTTGAGTTCTATACCTACCACTTCCTGTTGAGGTAGGCCTGCAATCAAACTAAGTTCTTTAGGTGTAACGTAAGCACCCATCATCATTTTGCCTTGCAAGCCAACACGAGATTTCAAACTATCAAAAATATTAATGGCTTGATCATTAGCGGAATGTCTTGGAATAACAGGTGGTTGCAAGCTTTTTATGCTTTTCACCCACTCTGAAAATGATGAAATATTCAACATCTGTAATGGGTATTGGTTTCCCTTATTACCACTAAATATCGAGCGAGTGGCATCCCCCAACCTTAATAACATTTGCTGGTTGTTCGCTAATAATGAAATGTTGCAGACAAAACCGCCTCGGCTTCGACCGTAATCAACTCTCGGCAATAATACCTCATCAAGGTAACTCAACCATTGTTGTGCTTGACGATTATGTCGCTCAGAGGAAATATTTACAGTTTCACCTTGGTTAAGTGATACTCCAGAATTGCTCCCTACACTAGTTGTGTCACTCGTACCTGTAGAGCCCCCAGTAGTCTTAGAGTTGGAGGTTCCCTCTGTACCTGCATCTGAGGTTTTAGAACTCGTTGTCGTCTTAGTTGTTCCATAATTCTTTCCGTTGGTCTCGCTTGAAGATTCCGAAGAATTCGTACCGCGACTCTCTCCCTTATTTTCTCCCCAAGATAAAGACCGTCCAGTTGCTCGTCCATGCTGGTGCGATACTCGTGAAAGAGGGGCAAGTAACTCATAACCTCGATGAAGCCACTGCTCTAGTGTAATCACATCTTGTGACTCAACACATGCTGCAGTGATCAACAAACAAAATTCACCACCTGCCATTACATCAACTAAACGATCTACTCCTTGAAAAAACTCATTTTCACCTTGCTCTTGATCGCCAACCGTGCCTTGTAGTACGCCAATGTGGTGATAGCTTTGCAATTGCTTGATCAGTCGTTCGTTAACATTACTAGATGCTTGGGTAATACTGCTTCCTCTAAAGTTACCTTCGAAACTCGGTTTCAAGATATGCTTTGATATATCAGAAATAGTAATCGCAGGTTGAGGATACAAATAATTTCTAGCAACCCCAAGGTAAAGAGAGCATCCTTTTGCATCACCACATAATAAGTAAACTACGCTTGCACCAGGATACCGGACGCAACTATAAACGTTCTCTAATGCCTCACGACGTGGAGCATCAGAGATATGACTTAAGCTATCAATTTGGAAGAATTGGTAATCGTCAGCCTTTAATGCATCACAAGCCATCAAACGTTTACTAATACTTACCGGGTTAGCAGGGGTATCTAACGCAATCAATAGCCTATTTAAAGGCTCGACATTTATTACATCATTCATACCAACTCTCTTTTTATTTAAGTACAGATGCTGTTATTCATTGTTGATCAATTCAGTAATAGTGATTTGATCAGCTCCATCCTCTCCTGAGAGGTACAACTTTAAGGCATAAAGCAAATCTGGCGTTCGGTGATATCCTTCCGGTTTATCTATAGCTAACTTCACTCGAGAGTGAACACCTGGCAGATTAATCTGCTGAGCTAATGCTGCACCTTGTTTATCTGTAATCTGCTCTACCGTACTTAAAAGCGTCTCGGTCATTTGACTATCTAAAGAAAAAAGAGTGCTTATCTTATTGTCTGAACTTTCTCTAGTGCGCAATAATGCTAGTAATAACTCTAAACGAAGAATAAATGAATTCCACTTAAACGATTTATCTTCTATTTTAAGCCACTTTATTTCATCAAGAAGCCAGTTATTTAAACGCTCAGCCAATGAACACAGTTGCTCAAAACTTAGTTGATGAACTGCAGATTCAACACGCCACATGGCTACTGATAAGATTTCAAAAGATACCGCCCTAGTTCCTCCAGAATCATCAACAGGATTTAGAATGTTACTTAATAATTCTTTTTGCCATGATTGGCTTACATCACCCAAAGCATATGTAAACCACGTTTTCTCCCGACGAAGAAGCGATTTATCAGTTGAGTTTTGGAGTAATTCGTCAGAAATAGTTTGCGGCATCAATTTATGGCAATAGCATAAAAATTGCTTAAGTTCTCTTTCTAAAACAACATCATTGCCATTCAGTAACTTCAAAGTATCTTCAGCTTGAACTATGGCTTGCTTTCCTTTTTGTGCAAAGACAACTGGTATCTCCTGATCATCAAAGCATCGAGATTGTTCGCTAAAGGTAATCATTGGGAAGCGCCAACTTTTAGAGAGATTTTTTCGCTCATACCTTGATAGCTCACCTTGCAACCCTACGTTAACTAGAGAATATCGATTGTCCCCTTTAGTTAACACATCGCCTGAAAAATACTCTTCGCTCGAAGTATCAAGCTCCTTGAATTGATCTTTATGGACAAAAATAGACTCATAGTTAGCGTGCGATTTATAAAAACCAAAGTCTTTATTTGGTATCCAATCAATATCTCTATAAGCAAAGTTGAAGCGTTTCTTATTTTTACCAAATCGCATAAATTGATAAATATCATCCAACTGTTCAAAGTTAGATTCAATCCAATCCACAATATCTTCTTTTTTTCCACTCCGGCTAGAGTAAGTTCTTAAGTCCTCAAAGCTTAAGCGTTCTGGGAAAATTGGAATTGCAAGGGTTCTAACCACTTCTTGGTTTTCTTTCTTACCCCATTGTGCATCAACATAATGAAATGGCACATTACTACCCTCTATAGGAGTAAAACGTAACTTGTACGGCTGTTCTTCACCGTAGGTATAAGTTAATGTTAAATCGCAGACACAATCTGATTTCAATGCTTGCTTTAAAGTTAGTAACAATGAAAATGCTTGTCGATTACTACCTTTACCCTGATAAACAGAGAAGCGAATATCTTTCTTACCACTTGGTAAGGTGAAAGTTTGCTCAATATCAATTGGAACTGAGATATCTCTTTCAGGTTTAATTGACGTATAGCTATCCACAAAGAAAAAGTCTTTCTCAATCCCGTTTACAGGTAAACGAGTCATTAATTGTGGCAAATGGTCTTTCCAAAAAATCTTTTTCGGTTGTTGATGTTGCAGTTTAAGTAAGCGTTGTGAACCGGATAGAGGATCGCTTTTCAACCACTGCGTTGCTTTGATTCCTTTTTGATGTTTGATGGCTGGCGACACTGAAACAAAGTATGCCTTTTCAAACTTCTTATAGCCTACCTCTTTTATCAGTGCATCTTTAATATCAACCCTCGATACTTTCAAACCAGTAGGGATTCGATACCAATAGTTCGCATCTTTAAGAACTAGATTGGCTTTGTTCGTTACTATCTCTCGATAGCTATACAACTCAATAAAACGTTCTGCGACATTCTTTGGGAGCCCTGACTGTTCTAATGCGTCTTGCAATAAGTGCCTTTCTCCCTGCGTGGAGAGCTTAATTGACGGATGCCTTTCAAGATACTCATCACCTGGATTTTCACCCCAACAATAAATAATTGGTGTGGCATAAATACCTTCATGATCTGAATCCAGCACCATAATCAAATCATTACGTTTAAATTGTTGCTTTGTTAGAGTAGAGAAAACCGATGCTATGCTTTTAGGTAATGGGGTCGCATTAGTAAAGTTACGATTGATTTCACGACGTAGCTCATAGGTTTCAAAATCACTAAGATGATCATGAACTAGATAGTGCATACCTATGGTTGGCTTTAACTGCCGAGCCAATTCACTTGAAAACAAACTTATTTGTCGATTTTTATCATCTTGACTGACGAGCGTTAACTCTTGAGCGCTAAATACATCATCACTCAAATCCAAGGCTCGACTTTGACTACAATCTAATCCTCGATTGTCAATGAATAATGGTCCCAACCAACGTCCACTGGTATTGGACCCTAGCAACGCTTTACAACTCGCTCCATCCAGCATTAATGTAATAAAATCACTAACCCCGTTAAGTGAAGTATTTGCCACGTTTCGCATCTTCTGATCATGTAAGATGACTTGATTAAGAAGTGATTGAGTTAGGTATAAATAGTTTTCAGGTGTTGCAAGTATGGGATTCTCGTTTCTCTGATGGTTTCTTGAATCCGAAGTTAGCTCCACATAAGTGAGCCCATTTACCAATTGGAAATCTAAATTCCATGTTTGAGTCCCCCCTAACTTTGAATAACGAGTTACTTTTATATGACCGGTTTCTGTCAGTAACAATGTCAGTTTTGCTGACGGTTTAATTTTTCCATGGCTAGTATCATCCACAACACTTTCAATGGCTTCAACTGTGACTTGAGCTGGCTTTTCACGAAATTTATGCCCCGTACAAATAGAAAGATAATCAAGCTTAAACTGCCACGGTTGATCCAATACAACACAGCTAGTCATACTAGAAAGTTGTGTCAGTAGAGTGCTAAACATAACAAAACCTGATGCCACGAACTCTTGTTGTTGACGTTGGCAATTTAACTCTAACCGCTGCAGTAGCTGCCATGCTCTCCACACTTTACGATATTGCTTGTCTTGCAGTAATACATTGTTTGGTGGCATATTTTGCCATGGCTTTATCGCTACAAACTCCTTAAGTCGTAAAGCTTGTTTTATAGAAATGAGTAAGCCTTCTTGTTTTTCAGTCAGTTGAAACCCAGCTTCTAAACGATACAGCAACAGATTCTCTAGGCGTTTTAACAAACTTTTAAGCAAGCGATTTTCAAGTGTATCCAAGCTCATTTTACGTGTAGAAGCGAGTATATTGGGGTTCGCTGCTAGCTTCTCACGCATATTATTTCCAGGCTTTCTACTCAACCACTGCACCGAACGACTATCCAAACGTTGTGCCAGATAAACAGGGGTCATCTCATGCACTCTTATCACTGTTTGTCTAGGTGATAACAAAATATTCCCAATTGCATCAACACAGTGATCTACAAGTTGAGTAACATGATCATGCAACTCACCACTTTCGTTCTGCATTTTATTATGAGTCAACCAATTACTCATTCTAAGTGGCAGAGCATCCCCATTAATAGGATCAAAGCTTAGTTCCTTTAAAAAGTAATTTTGTGTCTGCAATAACTGCAGAGCAATGGGTTCTTGTGCATGATAGCGAGAATAAAGTTGACCGAAATCGGTCAACTGTTCCTTTACAACATCAATCATCTAACCACCTACTTGCGCGATTTGAACATATTTTTTACAGCGTTGAAGGAAGCTGTATTATTTTGCTTAGGTGGTTGTGGTTCTACACTCGTTTCAGTCTCAGGCTCATTCCCTGAAGTTAACTTAGGCGAGGTTTTACGTTGAACAGATGATGGATCTAAAGCTAAATTAAACAGTTCTTGATAACGAGTGTTGTTCTCCTCATTATTAAGGTAATCAGCACTCGACCACATAAATTGACCATGACCAACTCGCATCGCTTTATCAAAATCGTCAATGATATCTAATTTATTATTCGCCAGTATGTCACGGATAGGATTCAAGCAATTCTCTTTTGCATAGCCCCTCGTCTCAATGCCTCGAAGCTTAGGCATCACTTTTTGGACAAGCTGATCCTCAAAAGCAAACTTTAGCGCCTCTTTATATTCATCAGGATACTTTGATGCATCCAAGCCAAGAACTAACGGGTGGTTTACCATATAGTACTCAATTGACTGCCATACTCGGTGTCCGAGAGCTCGGCCATCTTTGCCTAAGCACTCATTAATTTCTTCAATGAGTGTTTTATATTGCTTTATCACACCAGCTGTTAGCTCACTTTTTTTGCTAATCCACTGCCACCACGTCGCCATTGGTAGTCGATCTGCTGGTTTCGGTAAGCTCTCTAGTTTCTCACGACGATGTAAAGAGTCTGGACGAGGGAAGTAAATCGATGTGCCGCGGTCTATTACTTTGTCAGATAGAGATTTCGTTGTCTCATCTTGGTTCATGGTGCCAGCAAATAACAGGTTTCTTCCAAGCGTCAGCTTATATGACTCTTTTGCTTTCGATCCAAGACTGATGTCAATGTAAGGTAGTTGTTCTTTTGTCGCCGCTCTACGCTGTTCTAATTTACTTAGAAAATCTGCAAAATATAGCTCAACATGCGCTAGGTTCATTTCATCCAACAATACTAAACTAACCGTATCTTCTAAGCCGTTGTAGTTATCTTCTGGATTATCACTATCTGTTACTAATTTTTCACGACTCTGAACAAGAAAATTAAGCATTGCCTGAGCTTCAAAGCTGTTGCTAATAGAGTTAAAGTAACCGAGCATCGACTCTTGTGAATCCCAATTTGGTTGCACAGGAACATTGATGAAGTTGATCCCACCAAAATGGCTATAAAGCTTAGGAAGTTCAGATTTACCTGTGCCACTAACACCCGCTAATACTGTTAACGGTGACCACTCTGCGATCTTTAGTGCCGTATGGAAAGCACATAAAATGCGATGAGAGAAATGTAAACCAAAACTGTCAATTTTAGTGCGAATACCTTCTAACCATTCCAGTTCCTTGATCTTTCCTACATTACGGGGAATAAATTCCTCGATATAAGGACGTTTTATTTCTTTAATTCTATTCTCAAGTTTTTGTGGTTCTGTATAGCTCGCACTTAAACGCGCGATCGTTTCTTTATGTTTATTAAGGTCTGCCTGAATAGAATCTCTGTCTACAACCAAGCTATCGTACTTACTTTGCAGCCTATTCCAATCAAACTCCAATTGTTCTTTACTATCTAGATTCTTATATAGATCGCGATTTTGTTCTAATAGCTGTTTGTTTGCTTGCTCAAGCGCTGCTATTTGACGTCGATGTTCATCATAATGATCTTCAAGCTCTTTAGACGGCTTTTTAAGTTCTTGTCGTAATTTAGCTAGCTCTTCATTCTTCGCAGTGAGCTCTTTTAAGAGCTCTTCTGGTGATTGTTCTCCAAGAGATTTTTCAAGTTCCTTGAATGCACCATGTAAAGCAGCTTGAGTTTCAATGCGTTGAAGAAGTCGATTTTTTTCTTGCTCAAAACGATGTTCGGCCTGTTCAAACTCTTGCAATCGCATTTTTGTCAATTCAGCTACTTTTTGCTCAAGAGTGAGTTGTAGCTGTTCTACTTCTGTTCGTTTTAACTTTACATTTGCCTTATCAACTTTTAACTTTGCCAAACCATCTTCCAACAGTTGTTGCTGTTGTTCAAAGTCATCTCGACGGTGCTGTAATTCCTGCTCAAGCTTTTTCAAAGCATGCTCACGCTCTTGAACTAATTTAACATTAAGCTCATTTAGGGCATCTAGTCGCTGTTTATGGAGTTCTTGCTGTAATTCTGCTCTCTGTTGTGCAAAATCATTTTCAATGACTTCTTGCATACGAGCTTGCTCATCTCGTTGTGCTTGTACTTTTTGCTCACGAGATGTTAGTTCAGACAATTGATGCCTCAGTTGTGACTTTTCAGCTTCTAATTGCTTTTCCCGTTCAGCAAAGTATTGGTCACGCAATGCAGGTAAGCCCTGCTCTATCTCTTTTTGACGCAATTCTTGTTGTTGATGACGAGAGTCAACTTCAAGGCTCTTCTGACTTAATGCACTAGCTTCATCAGTTAATTGATTCTCTCTAGCATCAAGAATTTCTTGTTTGTTAGATAGTTGCTGGAGCTGGTTCTGCAAACTCCACTGACTTTTCTCTAAATCAAGTTCTCGCTTGGCAAGATCCTCAGACTGTTGTTGTAGTGATTGCTGCCACTCTAATAGTCGTTGCTGTTGCAATTCAAAACGAATATTGTCGTTTGATTCTGAGGCAGAGCTATTTTCATTTTTATTACTTTGGTGTTGCTGATGTTTATCCACAGTATTGCTCCATCAAGCGTTTAATTAATGTAAAAACTGATTTTTCGATCTCATTGAGAGCTTCATGTTGATCTAGGATCTCGCCGCTATGCCCTCGAATTTTGTCCAGTTTATCTACCGATTCAATTAAAGAGTCAGGCCTTTTAAGCTCACGTTGTTGCTGCTCAGTTAACTGAGCCCAAAAGGCTATAAAATTAGCACCAAGTGTCGCATTGCCTCCATTTAATGCCAATTTAACCTTGTGAACATTACTTTTGGTTAACTGGTTAATTCCCATTTTAGTAAGTTGAGTTTTCACAAGTTCAATATCTCTAGCGTCACTTGGATCAAGGGATTGACAGGACTTATACAAAGCATGTTGTAGTGCAGATGCCAAAGCGTTGGTTCTTCCTCTACCATCAATTGAATGAGCAAGAACTAGGCTATCAAACAACCCTTGATAAACTCTGTCATCCATTCGAGTACGCATCAAACCAAACTCATCCTCTAATTTAGCATGAGCTTTGGTTCGGATATCCTCTTGATGCCACTTAGGAACATTCTGATCCGGCACTCTACCATCAAGGGCTTTAGTCCAGCCTGTAAGAATTTGGCGCACCTTGTTAACTAACTGATGAGTAAATTCAACATCCTCAGGTTTAGCCTTATCACGCACATCAACTAAATCACCATGATCTATCGGATTACGCCAACTTCTAAGTTTCGCAATCTCATTAAGCAGGCTAGGATATTCCTTAGCTAATTTAGCCATTGGTTGTTGTTCATCAATTTGAGCGATTAGTAGATGACATACTAATAATGGTGTCATGACCGGTTGTTCTGCTTTAAGATAAACAACACTACCTTTATTTGCTTTGATAAGTGGCTTTATAAGCTTATCATTATTGATTTGAAACCCTAATTCGCGAGCTATGTCAAGAGCTAAATGACCATTACGAATGGGGTCAGAATGTAATGCCTTAATGCAGGTCTCAAGGTTAGAAAAAGGAAAACATTCAGCAAGAATTAATTCTAGTTCTGCGTAACTCCTACTAAGAAACTCAGTTAAGTTATTTTCAAACTCGATTTGCTCGCTCACATTGCTTACTTTCGCTCCTACTAACGAGTCATAGAGTTTTTCTAATGATTTGGGCGCTATCATAAAGCGACGTTGGTGCGATTTCTTTCTCCGGTTGTTTAGCCTTTCACGAGCAACTTTAATTCCTGGGTATTGTGCTTCTTTTCGAGGATCATTGAACCCACGAGAAAAACGATCCTGAGTGGTCGAGAGGAAACCATTACTCACATAAAACGAACGAACACTCGCTACTGCAAATGCGTAACAGTGTAAATAAACTAGTTCGGCTTCCGAATTAACTGAAATCGTTCCCGAACTAGTCATAAAACCATCACCACCGGTTCTGTCTGCAATTAGCTTTAACTTCTTTTTTTGCTGACGAGAAAGTCTAATAATATCGATGACTTCACGTTCCGTTGGAGGTCGTATGTCATCATTTTTCTCAGCGTTATCAATAATAGGTATAGCCGTGATTTTTTTACTTCGTCCGACACTACCTTGAATAAGTTCAACCTCTCCATTAGGTGCTATTTCTGCATGAGTTAATTGCAAATCACCTCGGCTAATCATAGGTAGCCAACACCTATTTACTAAATCAAAATATACTGTTGCACTAACTACTTGTGGTTCCGACTTATCAAGTCGGTTTACCATATCCCTGCCCTCAGCTGTTAGATCTAAGCGCTCAGTAAGCAAATTTAACTGTTGAAGTTTGAGACTAAGAAATTCAGCCAAGCTTGAGCTTTGCTTATCCTCTGGAGTAAAGCCCATTAATTGATTGATCTTGTCAAGATCACGACCACCGTCAGCTAATAAACGTAGCAACGTACTTTCAAATAAATTTAAGGACTGCTGGCCACGCGCTTGTAATGAAATTGAAAAGCATAGACAAGGCCATAAAATGTCTTGTTGAGCTTTTGGGTGGTACTGTGCAATAGAGTGAGATTGTTGCAATACTTTTACGACTTGAGGTTGTATCATATCAGTGCACCTTCTGAACCATTACATAATTGGTAAAACGCATGTAACTCAGGCACTGCTTCTTTTGCCATTGGAGATTGAATCAGATGAGCATCCCCAACAACTACCAATGACTTCTTCTGACGAGTTACAGATACACATAAACGGTTCTTGGACATTAAATGCCCAAATACACTTTGTTGCTCTCTTAGCGAACTTTGCGACCTATTTGTTAATGATGAGTTAGATTTTGGTGTTCGTACCATTGATAAAAACACTACATCAAACTCCATTCCTTGAAATGAATCAACAGTACCTACACGTAAACGTTCTTCGCTCGGCTTACCTTCTTTATCAAACAACATTTGATATTCACGAGTAATGGCGTAGTTCCCTTGCTCATCACGCTCTGTAATGTCAAATTTGGATAATTCTTCCATTACTTCATTTACCTGAGCCTTATAGAATGAGATAACACCAAAGCTAAGGTTTTTCCCTTGTTCACTATCTATCCATTTTTTTAATTGCTTAGCGATTACCTTAGCCTCAGCTCTCCTGAATCGGCTTTTACTTGCATCTCTCTCTTCTGAACCTCTTTGAGCTGGGACATCCAGCCAAACAGCTGCTTTACTTTCGATTCCATCAAGTCTTTGGTCAAACTTGTCTTCCTCTATAGGAGATTTATAGGGCTCATTATACGGTGCGTAAAACTGCTCACTCGCAAATTTACCTAGCAATGGATGACTTCGATATTGTGCGTCTAGGGTAATGGTACGTTGCTTACCATCTTGTTGTTCCAGTTGTTTAGCTCGATTAAACAAATATTGGAACATACTCTCTTTGATATGCTGATTAAACTGTACTCGCCCATCACGCAAATCAGCAACTTCAAGCTCTTGTTCCATTTGTTTAAGTAAGGATTCATCTACAATATGTGGTAACTGCCGGTGGTCACCAACTAAGATTATTCTGTCTTTGGCTTGTACCATTGGAATCATCAAATCACGCGGGCTCGTCCTCGCGGCTTCATCGACGATAACAGTGCCGTACTCCAAGTACCCTTTGCCATCATTTGCTTTAGACTTATAACGACGAATCAAAGAGCCTTCAGATTGTTGTACTGTTGCCCCATAAACAAGATTATATTCAGAAAGGGCTTCTTGAACTAAGTTAGAGTTCCCTTCTAAATCACTCAGATATTCGATTAGGGCACGCTCTTTACCGTTATTACTTTCCTTTTCTTGCAATAAATCGAGGGATTTTTGAATCGCAATTTGGACATCTTCTCTAACCATCACACGCTTTAATTGAGGCCGAGGAGTGATTTTTTTAAGCAGCAACAACTTAACTTCTTGTAGCTTAGGAAGGAAATCTAGTTTTTGTTCTGGCTCCCAAGCAATAGCATTGCGCAATACCTCAAGATAATCCTCTTTGAGATGAATTTCTTGTTTTTCAAGCCAAGTCATTAAGGCAGTTGCTCTATCTACACCATCATCTTTAAAACCAGCAGACGTCAAACGTAAAGAGCGTAACAAAGATAATCCCTCTAAATTACTGTGGTGTTGATTCGCCAATTCATGAATCAAATCTTTAAGTAAAGCAACCAATTCATGGCTACCTGACAAACCCGTAATCAAAGTATTTGCTTTATTCAAAAGGCGTAACGCAGCACTGTTACTTGGTCGTTTATTGTAAGCCTTGGCATCTCTCTCTAGCTGAATGAACGCCACACTTTCTCTTAATCCTGGAGAATGCTGAAAAACACGCTGCAACGTTTGTTTGCGCCATTCGTCTAGCTTAATATTTGTTGAATTACTTTGTGCTGACTCTCCTGATCGCTGACCAAACTTAATAGCAGGTAGATCATTAACCGACAATCGATTCAATAGGTTCTCTACTGCATCATGTTGATACCCCGAAACCAATATATCCCCTTGTACCGATTTACTTTTATCTAACTCTTGATTCAAACGTTCAATAATAGCTGTAATAACTGTCGTTTTACCTGTACCCGGGGGGCCTTGAATAATCGCTATATCTGGCGTGTTCAAAGCGATTTCGATTGCTTTTTTCTGAACAGCCGTTGGTTTATTTTTAGGGAAAATTTTATTTTCAACGAAGTTAGTCAAAGGCTCAATCGTTGGTCGCTGAGAGCGGCCAATAGGCAACATACCACCATCCTCGATCAACAACCCTAAATGGGGCATTGCACTTTTGCCTTCAACTATGGCACTCCTTGCTGCCATTCTTCGCTCGATCTGAATTTGATCCCCTAATATAGACAATGCCAGCACCATATTTTGAGAGGGTAAGGTTTCATTCTTAACTACGACGCAGTGTTGCTCTACTTTAATCACCTTAAAAGATTGGGTTTGGTCTAACTCTGATTGAGGCACATCGACCACACCATCTTGAAATGAATCACTGCTTTCACTCTCTGCGACAACCTTTTGCTCCCAGCTAGAAAGCCCACTGTCGAAACCTTTAGTTGCTTTATATTCCTCTAACATCCTCGCGCTAAATGTTTGCCAATCCATATCTGGTTCATCGAGGTGGGGGATCGCTGTATTTGGACTGACCATCAACACTGAATCTTGGGGAGTCAACAGTTCTCGTAGATCTTTTTCGACATAGATAGACATAACATCACCAGATTCACCACCAATGTTATAACTGGCAATCTCAATTTTTCCTATTGAGCGTGCTCGTTTAAGAAGTTGCTCACCTTCAGAAGCACCATAGCGATCCCAAGTAGATAAATAACCTTTTTGATCCGCTAAAATCTTACTAAGCTGTTGAGTTGCTAAAGAGGCAATCTGTGCTCTATGCTCAGTAAATTTAAGTTTTACTTTCACCAACCTTAAGGTACGTGTCGGTGCAGATTGCGAACGAGTAACTAACTTGCGAACCCCTAAGTAATCGAAATCAACAGCTGAGAATTGCTGGATCGCCAGTTGTAAATTATCACCTAGCAAAACTAAGCCACTTTTGATCTGCTGCTGAGCTTCCCGATTCAAAGGCACAGTTTGATCTTCTGATTTTTGAATATGTTTCAGCTGATCTAAGGCGCTTTCTCCCAACATTACAATCGCATACTGCTCTTCGGGTTCGTCGGTTAAATTTAAAGAGCAACCCTTCTCAAGAGACGCTTTGACATCCTTAAAATTCTGTCCCAAACCAGTCAATTCTGCTTGATCTAATGTTCTCTGATCTAACGCTATATCTAGAGTACCTAATTCTATTTCAGGGCCATTAAACGATGCTAGAGATAACTCAAGTTGCACACTATCTTGCGGCCAATCTTTTTGCCTATGTACCCTACTTACTTCGATTAAGTTTGCATTTGCTCGACCAAATTCCGGTGCAATCTGATTAAATAATGCAGGATCACGTAAAGTTATCGTAAACAACTTGCCTTTGATTACCAGTTGCAAAGCATCTGTATATTGACTTAAGCGCAACTGGCCAAGATCGCCTTGTTTAAAAGTCAGCCCTTTGGTATCAATTTTTTCTATCCAAAATGTATAACTTACATCGATATTCAATTGTTTAAATCGCATTATTATCTAGGACCTTGATTTCAATAAGGACAGAGTGAGGGTTATGAACATACAACTGCACACCTTCCTCAAGTTGTGATTTTTCAAGTAGCCATTGATTGGCTAACGGGGTAAAACGACCAGACAGATCTGTAATATCGATGCGAACATCCTCTGCCGAAGCATAAATAAAGCTATCTGATTCGATATGAGAAATCTCAAGCAATGGCACACTATGCTTGTCAAATTCAAAACTTCCCGCTAATCGTCTAGGGAGTTTTAGATCCTCATCTTCACTAAACGGAGATACCCAAGTCCAAATCGGCTCACCGATACCATCATTGCTATACTGATAACTCGTAGCAACTAGTAGATTTTGTGGTTGCTTTTGGCAATAAGGACAGGCGTTATTTTCAAGAGAGGGTTGATAATAAAAGCTCATACCACAACTGCACTGAATCGAGTTATCTGTTGCCTTAGCCAACATTCTTGGTAATGAGTGCAGACTTGGGCGCTGCCACGGTTGAGTTCTACCTATACCAAACATTTCCTGGAAAAATGTCAGTAGTTCAGGAGTTAGCGTTAATTGATGAGGAAGACCTCGTCCTCTGATCTGTGTGTTGCTATCATCTTCAGCATCAAATATAAACGGCAACAATCCATGTTCCGCTTGCGTTTCTACGCTAAGCTCACCATTTTGACTATCATCTGCTGCCCAATCATCGTCATCGTCAGTAAAACGTTCTCCTTCAAACGCACCACACATAGTCAAAATTTTAAATGCTAATAGCGATAAAGAATAAGCATCACTTGTAACACGGGCACCACTTTCTCCCTTTACAACCTCAGGTGCTGCATATTGAGGCGTTAAAACACCTGCTTTAGCATTAGTAACTTCGAAGCGAAGATTATCAGCATCAATCAACCACACTTCGTTGTAACCTTTTGTTTTAGAACAAAATAAGTTTTCTGGTGAGATATCCATAAAAATCACACCTACACTATGAAGTTTAAGTAATTCGATAGTTGCCTGAGTGAGTAATTCTAATCTGCGTTTTGTTCCACCTGATTTAGCGTACATAGCCAAGGGGTATGCTGACGCCTTAGGCACTTCAGGGCTTATCCAATCGGGAAGCCAAGGGGGAGGAGGGAGATTACCTGAGTCCTTCTGTTTGGAATTATCCGATGCTTGTTCTTTATATATCTGGGGTAACCACTCACCAATCGGCTTCATGTCCTGCATCATTTGCATTACATAACCTGCCTGCCCATCTAGCAGGTATAAAGGCTTGGTAATATGCATCGACTCAGAAAGTGGTAGTAAAAACAATCTTTCTAATTGTTCTTGGAAATGTGTAATTTCGGTTGGATCCGTTATCTCTTCAAAGTTTTTTAATGGCATCTTAACCAGCAACTGAGGATCAGAAGTTTGGTATACAACCCCTTGCCCTCCTTGACCAAGTTTTTTTATCAGTTTATGTCTTTGAGAGAGCTGGTCTTTTACCCATTTAGGTTTGGTATGTTTTGTCATTTACAATTTCCATTACTGAGCCTAAATTAAAGCTCATAGAATTATGATCTTTGCGGAGAGTGTTGACGAAAAAAAGCAGCAATAGTCTTATCGTCACTGTGTCCAGCAACAGGCCATTGACTAATCCAATTTCTTACATCAAGTTTTACTTCACGATCGCTCAAACGCTGATAATAATTGAGCAATTCAAGAAAAAATCGAGCTCGGTTCTCGTCAGCAATATCATCATAAATTCCGTCCGTCACTAAAAAACATCCTTCAATATCAATCACTTTCTGAAAACAATATTGCCAATCATCAATCTTAAAAGTTCCCCCTAATGCACGTGTTTGATTTGCAAAAAAATCATCATCTTTCTGACTAAGAAAGCTAATACCTTGCTCTAAGTGCGCATTATGATCAGACGTAATAATGCAGCACGCCCCATCACCCAATTGAGCAATAAAAAAATGATCCCGTATCTTAATAGCAAATAAAGCTGTGCAACTACATTGCTGAACATCAGCTTCACCAAGTTCATCCAACCATAGTTCATGAAACTGTCGTAGCAACGACTCTGGTTCAATTGGTTTGTGAACTATATTATGTTGCGCTAACCTAACCGTTGCTCGACACACAGCATGAGCGCCAAGGTGAGACAAAGCTCTACTCCCCACTCCATCAGATAACGCAACCAAAACCGACTCATCTCCAATTTCTAAGTGGCAAGCATCTTGATTTGGTAAACCAATACGTACATGAAGTGGGCCGATTTCAGAGTCACTAAAACCTCGCCAGTCTACCGATTTACCACTCATCTTCATCATCTTCATCAAATAATGTTGCTTTCATAGAAACTCGACTAAGTGGTGGTACTGTCACTACTTTCGAGCGACTAAGAGTATGTAATGCTTGATCGATTTTCTCGGCATGATAACTATGCTCAGAAAGAGTATTCAGTTGCACTAAATTAGCATCGCCTCCTACACTGACTATATATAAGTTGTCGAGCTGGGTTAGCAAATGACGTTGCTCTGACTTAAGTTCAAAATACCCATCACTTAAGATCATTAATGTTGCTTCAGGGTAAGACTTAGCCAGAGAACACACAGCATCGATGTCTGCACTTTTTCCGGCCTCAGGTAACTCAACATCTTGATCTTCAGACCAATTAATTTCTGAAATATCTTCTTGCCAAATAAAATAGCGAGTATTTATGTTGCGTTGATTGGTGAATTGTCGAATATAACGAAGCAGGTTTACCATTAACATTGGTTTACCGTACTCCGCCATACTTCCTGAGCGATCGATAATGCAATACAGCTTAGATGAACTCATCTTGAGGCTCTTCTGGTTGAGCAATCTCTTGCTCTTCTACTTTTAGTTGAATCTCTCCTGGTTTTGGCACCACATTAGCGTTCTGGCTTTGGGTTCTCGTTGTGATGGACATAGTTACAAATTTGAAAAATTCCTGGATTTTTGAAGCATCTTCTGCAGTAAACACACTGTAGTCCGTGCCTGTAATAAACTCATTGAGCACAACATTAGAAGCTTCACTACCAATAGCCATCGCCATGCGATCACATTTTTGAGAGCGTCCCTCATTCACCAACTTACGCAATGGTTGTTCCCAATCATCTGTTGGTGCGCCGTCAGAAACTAGAACAAGAGTTGGTCGGTAAGCTTTTGAAGGTGTTGTTTCTTTATCTTCGATCATTGCTTTTGCCATAGCGAAAGCTGTACCCATAGGGGTCATTCCAGTTACTTGCAGATCATTCCATTCAATGTCTTTTGCTGATGTATAAGGGGTATGGAGTAAAACTTCAGAACCAAATGTAATTACAGACACTAAAATCTCGATTTCATTTTTCTCTGCATTAGCAAAATCTTTAATCATTTCTTTTACTGCAGCATTCAGTTTGTCCATTTTTTCACCTTGCATGCTGTAACTCACATCAAGTAATAATACAACAGGTAATGGTTTTGCCTTCGCAACAGTAAAGTCAGCAGGGTTGAATCCAGCCATCGTTTTGTCCTCAAGTTATATAGAGATTAATACTTCAATGATCTAAAAGTTGACCATAGCCTATCGGTTACTTGCCAATAAGCTTGGGGATAACAATAACAGGTATGATATAGCTTTCGTAACTTTATAAGCTTACCAATGAGTTATTGTTCTCCTATTTTAAATCTCATTAGAGCACTATAACGAATCAACTTGAATATGCAGGCTTGAGAGCCTGGAAATTATCATTAATTCGAGATGTCAAAGAGCTTGCGATCTCTGGATGAGTCACAGTAAAAAATTGGTCTATTGCCGCTTTGAAGTCCCGCTTTCTTTTGAAGGAACCGGCGACGGTGTCGCCTGAGCGGCCTACGGCCGAAAACAAAGAGACTCAACCTACTAGGGTGCTTTACATGGATCGTTTATCCTATAGGTCATGCACCCGAATAAGCCCATCAAACAACTCTTCAATGCCAACGATACTTGGCTGAACTACCTCAATAAGTACCGAGAAACCCTCCGAACCGTCGTCATTGAAAACGTCACCAAGATGCTCGCTTGCAGTACGGCTGCTTTTGGCTCTAAAGAGTATCGATGCAGTCATGCTGACTGCACCCATCACAAATACATTCACCAGACGTGCAAATCTCGCTTTTGCAGCAGTTGTGGCATAAAAGCCACAGAGCGGTGGATACGAAAGCAACAACATGTCTTTCCTGAGTGTGAGTATCAACACGTTACGTTGACTCTTCCTCACACGCTGTGGCCAATCTTTCGGGATAATCGCTTTCTTCTCAATCATCTCTTTAGCTGTGCAGCCAAAATCTTCTTGGATGGGCAAGGCAACTCGATATCGATATTGGCGTGTTCTGTGCACTTCATACCTACGGGAGAAAGCTGAATTGGAATGTGCACATACATTTGTCTGTCACCCGCGGGGGCTTATGTAAGAGGACAGGTCTATGGAAGCCCATTTTCTTTAAAGCTAAGACCACTGAGAAGTGTTGGCGCGGTGCCATCACTCAACTTCTCAGCACCCATTACGCACAGTTAGATTTGAGTGGAGAGGACTGCCCTTTCATTCGCAATGAGCAAGAAATCCACTATCTAGTGAATGAAGAAATAACTGAGGTGCTGTGTAGCTACTGCAACAATGATTTTAATGAAATGGGTATATTCGGTAAAAAAGAATTCTTCGATGCCTTTATAACGCGGCTGGTGGCTGACCATTGGGTGGTTTCAGACGACAGTTAATCGAAATAAAGAACCCACGTTGGGTAATGCCGATCAGTTAAAGCCAAAGTGATCGGTTGAAGGATCCTTCAGAGCTGTCAAAATCCAAGTGTATTTAATGCACTTGGATTTTTTTATGGATGTT
>NZ_JBFSTC010000099.1:0-21506 GCF_041466605.1 Vibrio sp. 10N.247.310.17
CGATGTACCCCCCAGTCGTGTTTGGATCGGCTTTAAGCTCAACGACCAACCCATTAGATTTAAGTGTGTCGTTGGTATTAAATAAGCTTGGCTCAATGCGGAAGCTGGTGACATTATCGCTTTGATTGGTGAACTGAATAATCTCAGTTTGACTCACAGGCACGGTGCTTGCTGCCGAGCCATCGGCTAGATTGGATTCTGATAGCGTGACGCTAGGAATAGTATTGATGATTGGAATATCACCATCGGTGATGGTCAAAGTCACGGTGGATGTCACCGGATCTTTATCAAAGTCACTTGACGTCACTACGATTGTTTTAACGATGTCTTCGTTGTTTGTATGAACTAAATCGCGATTGGGTTCAAAGCGCACTTCACCTTGCAGGGTGATGACTAACGTCCCTTCAGTGAAACCAAACCGCTGCTCACCAGTATCTGTTTGAACCAATGTTCTAAGTTGTCCGTCATAAACGAACTGAGTGATTGTTGCACCATCTGCACTTTGCACTGGCATCACATCAACAGTGCCAGTCGTAACAACACCAGCAGCCAAATCAGCCACCGTTGGCTCAGTAATGGTTAACGTTTGGTTTTGCATGCCTTGCACATCATCGCTGACCGTCACTTTCAATGGCGACATCAATGAATCATCACCATCGCGGTCTACCGCATAAACGGGTAAATCAAAGCTCAATTCATTATTTGCTTGGCCATCAGCATGATCTAATGCTTCAAGTAGAGTAAAGGTGTACTCACCCACCGTGCTGGTAGAGAAGCTAATCGTAAAGACCGGAACTTCTGGGTTGGATCCATCTTTCACAAAGCCAATGTACTGGTTGCTGTTTTGTGGATCGACACGTAACTCGACGGCTAACCCGCCCGATTTAAGCGCGTCGTTGGTGTTGAATTGAGCAGGGTCGATACGGAACTTGACGACATCATCACTTTGATTGGTAAACTGAATAATCTCAGTTTGACTCACAGGCACGGTGCTTGCTGCCGAGCCATCGGCTAGATTGGATTCTGATAGCGTGACGCTTGGAATAGTATTGATGATTGGAATATCACCATCGGTGATGGTCAAAGTAACGGTGGATGTCACCGGATCTTTATCAAAGTCACTTGACGTCACCACGATCGTCTTAACGATATCTTCGCTGCTTGTGTGGTTTAAATCGCGATTGGGTTCAAAGCGTATTTCACCTTCAAGGGTAACAAACAGTTTTCCCTCAGGCACAGTGATAAGCTGCTCTCCCGTTAAGCCCTGATTCAAGGTGTAAACGGTATTGTCATACGTGATCTGGGTAATGGTCGCGCCATCAGCACTCTGATCAGGCATCACATCAATGGTGGCAGTCGTCACCTTACCAGCAGCCAAATCCGCAACCGTCGGTTCAACAATATTGAGCACACCATCTTTCATGATTTGCACATCATCACCGATGGTCATTGTAAGCGGGGAAATTTGCGAGTTATCGCCATCAGTGTCCACGGCATAAACAGGCAGTTCAAAGCTCAGGTCGTTATTTGCAAGGCCATCTTCATGATCTAACGCTTCAAGCAGCGTGAAGGTGTATTTCCCTAATGTACTTGTAGAAAAGCTAATCGTGAACACTGGGACATCAGGGTTTACCCCATCGTTAACAAAACCTATATAAGTACCTGAGTTCTGAGGGTCTTCCTTGAGTTCAACGACAAGCCCATTCGATTTGAGCGTATCATTAGTATTGAACAAGTTTGGATCAATTCGAAAACTCGCGACATCATCACTACCGGCTGTAAACGTAATCGTTTCAGTGGCGCTAACCGCATTTCCGCTTGGCGAAGATCCATCACCAAGATTCGTTTCAGATAATGTCACTGGTGGAACTAGGTTAATTACCGGATCTTGGCCATCAGTAATACTAAGATCAAGCGTTGAGAAGCTCTCGTCGCCATCAGCATCTTCAGCTAAAAAGGCAAATTGTTTTACTATGGTTTCGCTGCTTGAGTGGTTGATATCACGAGCGACTTCAAAACTAAAATCACCATTGAGTGAAATCGTTGCAACCCCTTCTGTAAATGGGAAAGTTTGTGCCGCATCTGGGAGTAGATTTTGGTCTAACTTGTATTCGACCCCATCGTAAGACAATGATTGGATTGTCGAACCATCCGCACCCTCAAAGTTGAATAGATTATAAGAAACAACAGTATCACCCGCCAAAGTCGGTTCATCGACGGAAACGACATTATCGATGAGTTCGACCACATCATCTTTTACACTGATTAAGATCTCAGCAGCTTCTGGTGTATTTGACCCACCAGATAGTGCAGAGCGGTCGCCATCCGCGTCAACCGCGTAAATGGGCAATACAAAGGTTAGCAACTCACCTTCAGAACCTTGATGTGAAAGCGATTCGTACAGAGTAAATTCATAATTCCCCAATGATGGACTATCGACTTTAACGTCAAAGACCGTAATTCGAGATCCATTGACCTCAACATAACCTTCATACGTTCTCACACCATTGGTTTGACTAACTAACTCTAATTGAACGGCAGCACCATTGGAAACCAAGGCTCCCGCTGTATTAAATTCAGTCGGTTCAAGTTCGTAATGGTCAATAATGTCACTTTCAAAAACACTTGCTGTGATACTGCCAATACCGCCTACTGGGGTTGTTCCTTCTTGTGAGCCGCCAACAATGCCTGACTCATCAACATCGATGCCATCAACATTAATAATGAACGGGCTATCACCATCAGAGATATCAACCTTAATCGTATTCGTTACGACATCCTGGTCAAAATCGGTAACCGTGATCGGTAGAGAGAATGAAAGCGTGTCGGAGCTCACTTCTTCTATTGGTTTAAACTGTTGGAAATTATATGCGCCATCGGTATCGAGAGAGATTGTGAGAACAACCTCACCTCTCCCTTGAATAGACAGAGTGATCGTTGTTCCGTCATCAGACAGTCTTGCTACCGTATTTTGGTTATCACTGAGCAACCCATCAAACTCTTCTAACGCACTTGCATCAAAGACAGCAGATTGAAGTTTATCACTTCCAATATTAGAAAAAGTGCCTTCAATAGGTGCACTACTCGTTTCTACATTATTGATATTCACGCTTTCAGCAGACGGATTCACCCCGTCAAATAAAGTAACCAGCGCATTAATTGGTGATGCTATTGGGTTTCCTGCGGAGTCTTCACCTTGAATATCAAAAGCAAAGTTAATTTGATCGCCAGTATAAGAGACCTGCCCACCACCGATAGACGGAACATGATCAATAGATTGAGAAATCGTGGTGGTTAATGAGATATCGATATTATTGCCAACACTAGTAGCATCAATATCGATACGTAATACTTCGTCAGTACCTTGAACACCAACAATGGAATTCGTTACCGAGTCGTAAGTAAACGTGACAACTTGGCCGCTTGATGTAATGTCGTTATTAAGCTCACTTAGGAGTGAAGCAAGGGAGAGTGTGTCTGGGACAAAAGAATCTGGGTCTAGAGCTAAACTGCCCGCAATAATCGTTTCTGTGGTCGTAATAGATTGGGGGTAGGTATTGCCAGAAATAGAACCTTCAGTGACTGATTCGCTGATCGATTGACCACCAGCTGAACGGGTGATCGTTCTAAATTCCTCTCGAGTTTCCTCTACCTCTTCTTTCGCAAGCCCTGATGTCTCAAAGAATGTCGAGGGCTGAGTTTGAATATTATTGTATTCAATCGTAACAAAGCCAGCATTTGCAGAGCCTAGCCCTTCACCAGCAGCCGTTGCTTCCAAAATTTCAGTAGGATCGGCGCCACCTAAAATAGCTTCTTGGATTGCCGCAATATCATCGTCAGTAAAGGCTCCGTCGTCAGATTGCTCTAGATCGAAATTGACCTCTCCGGCGATAGGGGCATCAGCCCAAGACAATTCTTGGTCAATACATCCAACACAATTCTCGCCAACCAGAACCTCACCATTTGGAGCACCTAATACAAGTTCTGCATTATTTGCGGTAATGACTATCTCATTTTCACGGATGATATCGCCAACTAGAACTTTTTTTGGGTTGCCGTCAGGTGTTACTACAACCACATCCCCACTTACTGCTTCAACAACCGCAGCTTGGCGCGAAACCTCAATATCCATATATCCCCCCGTTATCACAAGCACTCTTATCTAGAGCTGTACAAATTATTTTTGTTAATCATTACAGGCTTTAATCAAATTCATACTTACCCCTCATCAATGGCCAATCTTTTGTTGTGCCTCTTCGAGTTGAAAAGAGATAAGAATTTAACCTGTTTTTTTTATAGTTTACTTACTGTTAAGCCTAGTCTTCCCCATAAAAAATGCCATGTCTGTGCTAAGAGACTCCTTTTCACAAATTCACTTATTCTCTATGGATTTCTAAAACACAAATTAAACGTTAGTAGTGCATTGATTTATATGCAAATAAACTCACAGCGATGTTACATCTCTTTAATCCTATAAAGATATACAGGAATAAAGTAGATAAATCATGAGCGAATATCAGACATTGCTTGAGGCAAACGATGTGATAGCAACAAAGCAGAGAGTAGTCCCAAACTTGAGACAATGTTCAGCACAAAGCGGATGAAAAACCATTTATTAAGCGTATATTTCGCCAATTTCATATATGCCCATCAACATATTAAGGTGCTATGGAGGAACAATAGTCATGACTTATCATTCGATACACACATATCAAAAGGAATACGTTTTAGGACAAAACAATAGATACAAAAAAGCCGTCCGAGTTTAACTCGGGCGGCTTTTAGAAGATCATGCACCGTAATATGGTGTTTATCTGTAAAACGAGATTGTCACGTTCAACATGGCTCGCTAACTATTTTATTTTGTTAAACGATTTGCCGTCCAAACGTAAAGCAGCTCAAGTGCGATAGTTGCACCAGCTAGAGCGGTAATTTCGCTTTGGTCATAGGCTGGAGACACTTCTACTACATCCATACCAACCATGTTGATACCTTGTAAGCCACGGATGATTTTGAGCACTTTATCTGAATTCAAACCACCACACACTGGTGTCCCAGTACCCGGAGCAAACGCAGGGTCCAGACAGTCAATATCAAACGTTAGGTAAACTGGCTTATCACCAACAATGCCTTTCACTTGAGCAATGATCTCATCCACGCTCATGTCATTCGCTTGCATCGCATTGATAACATTAAAGCCATGACCTTCCTGCTTATACTCTGTACGAATACCTATTTGCACAGAATGCTCAGGCGAGATTAACCCTTCATTTGGCGCATGGTAGAACATAGTACCGTGATCGTAACGACTACCCTGACTGTAAGTATCAGTGTGCGCGTCAAAATGAATCAGAGCCATTTCACCGTACTTCTTGCCGTATGCTCTTAGCAAAGGCAGTGTAATGAAGTGATCGCCACCTAAACCTAACAGTGTTTTACCACTGTTTAGAATCGCATCAGCGGCTGCTTCTAAACGCTGAGTTAAGTCTTCAGCATCACCGCAATCAAACACAAGATCGCCAGCATCAATTACCGAGGTATGTTCAAATACATTGAAGTCCCAAGGAAACTTTTTGCCTTCCCACGCCAAGTTTACCGACGCACGACGAATCGCATCAGGCCCCATGCGAGCACCCGGGCGGCCTGATGTCGCCATATCTAACGGCGCGCCCAACACAACCACGTCAGCGTCGTTATCGATTGGGTTCTGCACCAGTGGACGACGCATAAACGTCATCGCATTGGAATACAGCGAGTAATCTGGTTTGGTAAATAGATCGTTCATTAAAAATCCTCAAGATAGGTGTAACCCATCAAGCCTTGCTCTAACTCTTCAAGTACGCTTTGCTGCTCTTGTGCTGGTACTTTCGCCGTGACCAAATCTTTGTAGTTCTGACGAATCAGATCCGTATCAATGTGAACATAACGCATCATGTCTTCAACCGTATCGCCTTCATTGATGTAGTCGATATTCGCTTGGCCACTTTCATCAACATTCACCACTACACTGTGGGTATCACCAAATAGGTTATGCATATCACCCAAGATCTCTTGGTATGCGCCTACTAAGAAAAAGCCCATCAGGTATGGTTCATCTGGGTTCCATGCAGGAACTGGCAGAGTCGTTTCAATACCTTGACCATCAACATACTGGTCAATCGTACCGTCAGAATCACAAGTAATATCCAATACTACAGCGCGTCGCTCGTCCGCATTATCCAAACCACTTAGAGGCAATACAGGGAACACCTGATCGATACCCCAAGCATCTGGCAACGATTGGAACAGCGAGAAGTTCACGAAAAACTTATCAGCCAAACGCTCGCTCAACTCATCCAAAATAGGACGGTGGTAACGGTTCTTAGTACTCATACGAGAGCTAAGTTCGTAGTTAATGCGCAAAGACATCTGCTCTGCCCAAGCACGGTGCTGAAGGTTCAGCATACCCGTCGCAAATTGGTTGTGTGCTTCTGCGATATCACTTTGCGTGTCGTTGTAGATCTCAATCAGCGCGCGGTCATCATTACCCGCATCTAGCTCTAAGAAATTCTTCCACATGTTGTTTAGCAACATTGGTGCGTCAGCTTCAGGCGCAGCCATATCTTCCGGAGAATAGCTTTCTGTACCGATCACGTTAGTAACAAGCACAGCGTGATGCGCAGTCAACGAACGACCAGACTCAGAAATGATCACAGGTTGTGGTTGATTGTAGAGCTTACAAATATCCCCTACTGTCATCACGATGTTGCGAGCGTACTCAAGCAAGCCGTAGTTCATTGAGTTTGAAGATTGGCTGCGTGTGCCGTCGTAATCGACTGCCAAGCCACCACCAACATCTAAGAACTTCAGTTGAGCACCGATATCGCGCAGTTCACAGTAGAAACGAGCCGCTTCACTCACACCATTTCGCACATCACGAATATTGGCCATTTGTGAGCCAAGATGGAAATGCACTAACTCTAAAACATCGAGTTGGTCTTCTGCTTTTAAACGTTCAATAACGGTAAGCACTTGTGATGCAGACAAACCAAACTTCGACTTCTCCCCACCACTTGCTTGCCATTTACCTGCGCCTTGAGAAGCAAGACGAATACGTAAACCTAAACGAGGTTTCACGCCAAGCGCTTTCGCTTCAGAAAGAACAAGATCAAGCTCAGACAACTTCTCTAGAACGATAAATACTTTGTGGCCTAGCTTTTCGCCAATAAGCGCAAGACGGATGTATTCTCTGTCTTTGTAACCGTTACACACGATCACAGAGCTCGCTTTTTGAGCCAGTGCCAATACCGCTAATAGTTCAGGCTTGCTGCCCGCCTCTAAACCAAGCTGCTTCTGCTCTAATTGAGCTTGGCTCGCTAAGATCTCGTCAACCACTTCTTTCTGTTGGTTAACTTTAATCGGGTAAACAAGTAGGTAACGGTTATCGTACTGATATTCGTCGATCGCTTGGTTGAATGCGTTACAGATATTGTGCACACGTTGATGCACTATTTGAGGAAAACGCACAAGAGCAGGCAAACCAATATTTCTCTGCTCTAACTGTTTTACGATCTGACTTAGCGGAACTTGATGATCGGTTTCGCTCGGTGAAACATACACCTCGCCATTATCATCAATTCCATAAAAACCTTGGCTCCAGTGCTTTACATTATACTCAGCACGGATGCGTTCCAAATTAACCGAATTTTCCAATTCTAGAGACCTCACACTATAGGGCCATCGACAGAAGATACCTCATTGGAATAGCGAGGTATAACCCAACAAAAAACGTTCGAAAACGATTTGTTGGCTGCATTAACCGATATTATTAAGAGTGAGTCCAACCATTGATATTTGTGGTTACGATTACGTTTTTTTATCGTCGCCCCGACTTAAAGTGACAGGTAAGGTATTACAAGGTTTTAGGCCAAAAAACAGGCTGAAGCGCATGAGATTTAAAGCACTTTCTAACAAAGAATCAGGTGAATAAAATACCAAAGACACATAAAATTCTTAGCTAACCTGGTCAAGTTAAGTCAGGGTTGTGACAAATATGCGCACTTCCCAATCTGAACTCTCGCTATCACAAACACAACTTGTATCCCGTGATTCGATACCTATAAACACTTCGTTCTTCCAACTAAAACTCGCTCACTTCAATGTTGTAGCCGCTCAATTATTGAACTTTTCTCGTGCATATCTTGTATTCGATTCGATCTTCTTGTAAATTCAACCGACCAATCGGTCAGCTTTCGAATTTAGGGGATACTATGAGCCATAATCTAGACCTTGAACCAAACACGTCGAGCATCAACGACATGGATCAAATGTTCAACCGACAAAAAGATCACTACCGCTGTAATGTTAATCCAACGCTTGAGCAGAGAAGAAAAAACCTCTCAGAATTAAAAGCGTTGCTAATGCGCTATCAAGAGCAATTGATTGATGCGGTATCTGAAGATTATGGCCATCGAGCAAAACACGACAGCTTGATTGCTGATATCACCCCTTCTCTTCACCAGATCAATTACAGCCTGAAGAACCTTAAGAAATGGTTGAAGCCATCTCGCAGAAAAGCAGGCTTAATGCTGACACCCGCGAAGATCACCGTTCATTATCAGCCAGTAGGTGTTGTCGGTATCATTGTTCCTTGGAACTTCCCGGTGATGCTCTCTTTAGGGCCCCTCATCACTGCGTTGGCAGCAGGTAATACTGCAATGCTCAAGATGTCTGAGTTCACTCCTGCGACAAACCGAGTTTTGAAAGCGATGTTGGCTGAGGGTTTTAACGAAGATCGGGTTGCGATTATAGAAGGTGAAGCTGACGTTTCCGCGAAATTTAGCCAACTCCCGTTTGATCATATTCTATTCACAGGGTCGACCTCTGTGGGTAAGCACGTAATGAGAGCAGCAGCCAACAACTTAACGCCAGTAACTTTGGAATTGGGTGGCAAGTCTCCAACGATTATTGCTCCGGACTTTGATGTCGCTGACGCCGTTGAACGCATCCTGTTTGCAAAAAGCTTAAACGCTGGCCAGATTTGTGTGGCGCCCGATTACATCTTATTGCCACGAGAAAAAACGGACGCGTTCATCACGGCTTATAAGCTCTACTTCAAAAAACTATATAAAGCAGGTATTGAAAGCAAAGACTTAACCTCAGTGATCGATATGCGCCAATACAATCGTTTGAAGGGTGTGATTGCAGATGCTCAGTCTAAAGGTGCGGTTATTCACACTGTCACCGAGCAAGCACAAGACGATGTGAACCACAGAATGACGCCACACCTCCTAACCGAAGTGAACGACGACATGGTCGCAATGCAAGAAGAGTTGTTTGGCCCTGTTCTGCCGATTGTGCCTTATGATTCTATTGAAGAAGCGATCAACTACATCACAACAAGAGAACGTCCACTTGCTCTGTATCTGATGAGTCATGATAAGCAAACCCAAGACCAGTTCTTATCGAATACACATTCTGGCGGTGTTTGTATCAACGACTCGCTAGTGCATGTGGCAGCAGAAGACGCACCGTTCGGTGGCATTGGCCCTTCAGGCATGGGACACTACCATGGTATTGAAGGCTTCAAGACCTTTAGCCATGCCAAAACCGTTCTAAGTAGAGGAAAAATTAACTTCACCAAGTTAATGCACCCTCCTTACAACAACCCAATTAAAAAGATTCTGTTCAAAGTACTAAATAGATGATTACGAAAAGGCAAAAAATCCTAGATGCTGCACTCCTGCTCTTCTCTCAGCAAGGGCTAGAGGGTACATCTACAGGACAAATAGCGAAAACAGCAGGCGTAGCAAAGGCGACACTGTTTCATCACTTTGAGAACAAATCTCTACTGATTGATGAACTGTTTCGTGAACTGAAAATAGAGCTATTTTCTACCCTTGACCAGCACACAGAAATCGCTGAACAAGATCGCTACCAAGCCTTTAAGTTCATGTGGATTACAGGGCTTGAATGGGCGTTAAAAAATCCAGTTGCGATGAAGTTCTTCACTAATGTTCATTTCGATCCGACGACTCAAACTCGAGAAGTCATCGTCTCACAGATGTTCGCATCATTAGACGAGATCATTTTGAAAGGACAAGAAACTGGTGAACTGATGGTATTAGACATCAATCTTGTTAGGCACTTCATCCACAGCCACTTTCTGATTTGTACAAACTGGTTGATTGAACAGAATGAGTTACCACTAGAGCAGTCAGCCAAGTACATCAGCGATAGCTTTGACATGTGTTGGCGAGCTGTCGGCGGACGAAACCTGTAATTTTCAAATTCTTTGAAGCTCTTGCTTTCAAAGAACACTCTAAAGCTCCTCATGGTTATATCTATATATAGGCATGAGGCGCTTTAATTATTTGGATACATTTTAATCACATCACCATATTGACTTTAAGCAGTCTCTTTCAGTAACATCCCACCATCATTTCAAAAGAGAATAACGCCATAATGAAGTACTAACATCCTGACATCCGATTTATTTTTATAAAAATCATTTGGACACTCGGGGTTAGTGGGCGTTACTTCGTCATCTATTTTCGCGACAAATCAAGTTCTTAAAGATCCGTCTTTTGACAACATGTATCTTGCAGAACTGTACCTCAAAGACAGAAATTATCTCAGCGCAGCTTTCTATCTTTGATTGGTCATCTACCTAAGTAACGTCTTGGCGATCTATTCTTAGACTCCCATGTTGGTGTCTATGTAGAAAAGCGCCTCACCCCTTTTACTCGTTTACACGTAAAGGGAGGTATTTTTATGCCTACTATATTAGCCAACAATCTCTCATTCCAACTCGATACTGGTGAGTGGTTATTCAAAGACATCACCTTTAATCTGAACACGCGCCTTACAGGTCTAGTTGGAAGAAATGGAGCTGGGAAGTCACTACTGCTTTCGTTACTGGTCGGGCAAACACAACCCACATCAGGCAGTGTTTCCAGACAAGGCTCGATCGGCTTTTACTCCCAGTTGCCTTCAAAGCTATTGGATAGCACAACCAGCATTGCTGACTTCTTGGGGATCACCGAAAAGTTAGACGCATTACACGCCATAGAACAAGGTAGCTGCGAACTGCAGCACTTCAATATCGTTGGCGAGGATTGGGATTTACAAGCGAACACGAAGCAACTTTTAGCCACATTGAAAATAACCAGTGGGTTGAACACGCCGTGCCATACATTGAGTGGTGGGCAACTCGCCCTTTTACAGCTTCATCAATTATTTGTATCAAACCACTACATACTGATTCTCGACGAACCTTCAAACCATTTGGATAGCAACGGACGCAATTGGTTACTAGAACAGTGCCAGTTGTTTGAAGGCAAAGTGCTTGTCGTCAGTCACGATCGAAGCTTGTTGAGACACATGGAAGGGATCTGTCATCTCAACAGTTTGGGCATGCGTTTCTACAAAGGGAATTACGATGATTACTTCACGCAAATGTCGAGTCAAAGTGAAGCACTGGACAAGCAGATAACGCATCATCAATCGGAAAAGAAACGACTCGAGCGCCAAGCTCAGACTAATAAGGAAAAAGCCCAACAACGTGAGTCTCAAGGTAACCGACTCCGAAAATCGGGTAGCCAACCCAAGATATTATTGGATGCAATGAAAGATAAAGCAGGGCGAACCCAAGGTGCATCGGCAACAAGCCACAAGAACTTAAAGGATCAAAACCAACATAAACTTCAATTTCTTCAAGAACAACAAGAACAACTGAAGCCGCAAGCGTTGTACCTACAACAAGCGGATGCTACTAAAAAACACTCACTATTAACCGTTGAAGAGTGTCGCCTAAATTTTGGTTCTAGTGCTCCTATTAGCTTCTCTCTATCACAGGGAGAACGATGTTATCTAACTGGGGCTAATGGGTGCGGAAAATCGACACTGTTAAAAGCCATTCACGGCCAACACTCGAACTATATCGGATCCATTAAGCGCTTAGGGGCGACCGTATACTTGGATCAACACTTTGGCCTGTTAGACACCAACGACACCATGTTCGATAGCTTGATGACACACGGCTTTGGGTTAACAGAAAGTGACGCACGAACCTTGCTCGCTGGAATAGGGTTCAGGCGAGACTCTGTATACCGAAAAGTGGCTCATTTAAGTGGTGGTGAAAAAATGAAACTGGCGATGTTGATCGTTAGCCGTAAACAGGATGCCCCACTTCTTTTGCTTGATGAGCCAGACAATCACTTGGACATAGACTCAAAGCAAATATTGGCTTCGGCTCTGCGTGAATACCAAGGTGCGTTCATCTTGGTCAGTCATGATAGCGATTTTGTTGAGGAGGTCGGCGTTAGCCAAAACCATATCCAGCTTTAGTCCATGTCCCTAAACCTTGAGTCTTAAACCTGTTAGGCGAGCTTCATTACTGATGCTCGCCTTTCTCGGTTGAGACAAGTAAACTACACGCCTCGAACATCTATTCATAAGGCTAAGGTTTGCATACTCTAGAACAACTTAAATCAGGGCAACTTAAAGGGATTAAGCACTTAAAACTGTCAGCAGAGCTCACTGAATTTCCATTAGAGATCTTAGAGCTTGCCGATTCTCTAGAGGTTCTAGACCTTTATGGAAACCAACTATCAAGCTTACCAGACGAGCTATCACAGCTGACTAACCTGCGTATCATCTTCGCGTCGAATAACCTGTTCACGCACCTTCCTGATGTTCTAGGTACTCTTCCTAAGCTCGAAATGGTTGGCTTCAAATCTAATCAAATTAAAACCGTCAGCGAGCAATCTTTACCTGCTCAATTACGTTGGTTGATCCTGACAGACAATGCAATCGAGGTTCTCCCTCACTCACTAGGTGAAAGACCACGCCTGCAAAAGCTCGCATTGGCAGGTAACAAGATTCGTGTTTTACCAGAAAGTATGGAAAAGCTATCAAACCTTGAACTAGTTCGTATGTCTGCAAACCAACTGACTGAATTCCCAGAGTTCCTTATCAAGCTACCAAAATTGGCTTGGTTAGCGTTTGCGGGTAATCCGTTTTGCAAACACCCAAGTAGTTTAGATAGCGTGCCTGCTGTGAGCTCACAATGCTACTCACTCAATCAAGTACTTGGGCAAGGTGCGTCTGGCGTAATTTCACATGCTAACTGGTTAAACCGTGACTTTGATTTCCCACAAGAAGTGGCCGTTAAAGTATTCAAAGGCGAAGTAACCAGTGACGGTTACCCACATGATGAACTCGAAGCGTGTCTTCAAGCAGGCCAACATAGCAACCTAGTGAAGTCTATCGCTCAAGTTGATGAAGAGAACTACCTAGCATTGGTGATGGAGCTTATCCCGAGCAACTATTACAACCTAGGTTTGCCCCCTACTCTTGAAAGCTGCACTCGCGATACGTTCAACGAAGGCTTCGAGCTTTCAATTGCTCAGATCAATAGCATTACCGAACAGATGATTGATGTGTTTGAACATCTTCATGCCAACAAAGTTTGTCATGGTGATCTATACGCTCACAACACTTTAGTGAATGAGCAAGGTCAGATGATCTTTGGCGACTTTGGAGCGGCAACTATCTACGACTACCTAACTGAAGAGCAACAGCAAGGCATTCGCCGAATTGAAGCACGTGCATTGAAGTACTTTATTGAAGACCTACTGACGGTTTGTGCAAAGCAAGATCAAGACAGCGAGCTTTATACTCAACTGGCGAACTTCGAAGCTTAATGGCGTGTTGATTGGAAGTAATCGGTCGAATTGAAAACAACAAAGCCAACATCACTGTTGGCTTTTTTATTCTTGGAATATCACTTATTCTAATGGACAAGCAAGGTCGGCTAAAAGGGATTAACGCTCAGCCTGCACCAATTTCAGATACGAATGCAGCTCACCATTTTTATATTCCACCGCAGAGTGAATATTGAGATCAGCACGAGCCACAACAGTAAACTGGTAGCGATTCTCGCCCTTCAAAATCTCGACGTGTAACAACCCATCTTTTAGTTGCCACTGCCCTGTTGTTTCAAATCGATCGAACAAACGATATTCAATCAGAGAACCGTCAGCATTGAAGTGTACTTCAGTGATGTAACCGCCGGGGCAACTCTTCACCCAAACTCGATTCTCGATATCACTGACAATGAAGTCACGCTTTGTATCACGCCACGCTAGAAAGCCTTCGCTATCATAAAGAGCAATGTCGAGATCAGTTCTAGAGATTAACGGCTGCTCATTTTGCTCACGACAATAAAGTTGGAGCAAAATTTGCTGAGCTGCACCATTCTGTAATTCACTCATTGTGACTTCCCTTTCTCATTGCTCTGCGTTAGACGCTGTATTGATCAACAAATTCTATTTAAAGCGGGTTACACAAGCTCGTAAGAAACCACATACAGTTGAGAGATACCCGGATAGATATCTTGAATCACACCCTTGAGGACTTCTAGCGTCATGTTCTCTTGCTCCGCATGGAACTCACCTAAGTCATCAAACAAGATTGGTTCTACACTAATGATCTTAAGATTACAGAATACACGTCCCTGCTCTAGCGTTGATACTTCTACAACGCTACCTGGCTGGTAATTGCGCTCAGATTCATCGCGAATAGTAATCGTCTTCTTGCCAGAAAGGATGTCAGTTTCAAAACGTTCGAAGAACGTCATAGTAGTCGGTGCGGTCATTTATCTCGGTCGCTTAACATTTAAAGGTTAGGTAAATGTTTATATACCAGAATGCTTGTTCAAGCGAATAAAAATTAGATGCGAGAGAATGCGGCAAAGCCAAATAGCAGGCAATAAAAAAGGAGAACCGAAGTTCTCCTTTTATTAAACCTTTAAGCTAACTCTAAATTATAGAGATGCTTTCGCTTTTTCAACTAGAACAGCAAATGCTGCTTTGTCGAATACTGCGATGTCAGCAAGAATCTTACGGTCGATCTCGATAGATGCTTTCTTAAGGCCATTGATGAAACGGCTGTAAGATAGACCATTTTGACGAGATGCCGCGTTGATACGTGCAATCCAAAGTTGACGGAATTGACGTTTCTTGTTGCGACGGTCACGGTAAGCGTATTGACCAGCTTTGGTAACTGCTTGGAAAGCTACGCGGTAAACACGTGAACGTGCTCCGTAGTAACCTTTAGCTTGTTTTAGAACTTTCTTATGACGTGCACGAGCTTGTACACCACGTTTTACGCGAGGCATTATGCTTCTCCTAAACTAAACGAATTTATAAACTAAAAAGAATTAAGCGTATGGCATCATACGTAGAACTTGAGCAACTTCACATTTAGGAAGGATCGAGTTCGGACGTAGCTGACGCTTGTTCTTAGTAGTACGCTTAGTCAGGATGTGACGTTTACCAGCGTGCTTAAACTTAATACCACCAGCAGTTTTCTGGAAACGCTTAGCAGCACCTTTGTTGGTTTTCATCTTAGGCATGATGAATAACTCCGCATTGTTGAGTTGTTAATAACATAGTAATTAGGGCGAATAAAACCCCGCAACCTGAGGCTGCAGGGTTTAATTACTTGCAAGGCCGTTAATTACTTCTTTTTAGGGGCCAACACCATGATCATCTGGCGACCTTCAATTCTCGTTGGGAAAGATTCGACAACTGCAAATTCTTCAGTATCTACTTTCAAACGATTAAGAACGTCAACACCGATTTCTTGGTGAGCCATTTCGCGGCCACGGAAGCGAATTGTTACCTTCACTTTGTTGCCGTCTTCAAGGAAACCAGTCAGGTTGCGTAGTTTTACCTGATAGTCTCCAATATCAGTTCCAGGTCGGAATTTAATTTCCTTGATCTGAACCTGCTTTTGCTTTTTCTTCTGCTCTTTCGCAGCTTTGCTCTTCTCGAAGAGGAACTTACCGTAGTCCATCACACGACAAACTGGCGGCTCGGCGTTAGGGCTGATCTCTACAAGATCCATACCAGCTTCATTTGCAGCTTCCATCGCTTCAGCGATTGTTACTACACCAACAGCTTCGCCGTCTGCGCCAGTTAGACGCACTTCACGAACGCCACGAATGTCACCGTTTAAACGGTGCTGGTTTTGTTTGGCCGGTTGTTGGCCACGTCTTCCGCCTTTAATAGCTATTCCTCCAGATTGAGCTTACGGCTTGAAACCTCGGCTTGGATGTATGAAATAAAGTCATCCACTTTAAATTTGCCAAGGTCCTTACCTTTACGTGTACGTACTGCAATTTCGCCGGCTTCCATTTCTTGGTCACCACACACAAGCATGAACGGTACACGTTTCAAAGTATGTTCGCGGATTTTAAAGCCAATCTTCTCATTTCTCAAGTCTGCTTTGACTCTAAATCCACTTTTTTGCAGTTTTTTCGCAATTTCTTGTACATATTCAGACTGTTTGTCTGTAATGCCCATAACAATTGCTTGTTCTGGCGCCAACCACGTTGGGAAGAAGCCTGCGTATTCTTCAATAAGAATACCGATGAAGCGTTCTAGTGAACCTAAAATCGCGCGGTGGATCATAACTGGCGTGTGACGCTCGTTATCTTCACCTACGTAAGTTGCACCTAAACGTTCTGGTAATGCAAAATCGAGCTGCACTGTACCACATTGCCATGCGCGGTCCAAACAATCATGCAAAGTAAATTCAATCTTAGGTCCGTAGAACGCACCCTCGCCTTCTTGAATCTCGTATGCAATCTCCATCGCCTCAAGCGCTTGCTTAAGATCGGCCTCTGCACGGTCCCACATTTCGTCTGAACCTACGCGCTGTTCTGGACGAGTAGATAGCTTAACAACAATGTTTTCGAAACCGAAAGTTGTGTAAGTATCGTAAACCATTTCAATACAAGCTTTAACTTCTTGCTGAACTTGGTCTTCAGTACAGAATACGTGAGCATCATCTTGAGTGAAGCCACGAACACGCATAATGCCGTGAAGTGCGCCAGACGGCTCGTTACGGTGACATGAGCCAAACTCAGCCATACGTAACGGTAGATCACGGTAAGATTTCAAACCTTGGTTAAAGATTTGAACGTGACCAGGGCAGTTCATTGGCTTGATCGCGTATTCACGGTTCTCTGAAGAAGTCGTGAACATCGCTTCAGCGTACTTATCCCAGTGACCAGAGCGCTCCCAAAGAACACGGTCCATCATTAATGGGCCTTTTACTTCTTGGTAATCGTACTCAGTCAGCTTCTGACGAATAAATACTTCTAGCTCACGGAAGATAGTCCAACCGTTATGATGCCAGAACACCATGCCTGGTGCTTCTTGCTGCATGTGGAATAGATCTAAGTGCTTACCGATTTTACGGTGATCACGCTTAGCCGCTTCTTCTAGGCGCACTAGGTGAGCCTTAAGCGCTTTTTTGTCGTGGAATGCAGTGCCGTAGATACGTTGAAGCATCTTGTTGTCACTGTTACCACGCCAGTAAGCACCCGCTACGTTAAGTAGCGTGAAGTGTTGGCAGAAGCCCATATGTGGAACGTGTGGACCACGACACATATCGATGTATTCTTCATGATGGTACAGGCCTGGACGATCGTCTTTAGAAACGTTCTCATCCAGGATTTCGATTTTGTAAGTCTCGCCGCGAGCTTCGAATGCGTCACGCGCTTCCTGCCAGCTAACTTTCTTCTTAACAACCTGATACTTGGTCTTCGCTAGCTCTTTCATACGCTTTTCAATCTTTTCTAGATCTTCTTGCGTTAGAGAGTGCTCAAGGTCGATATCGTAGTAGAAACCGTTATCAATGGTAGGACCGATCGCCATTTTCGCTTCTGGAAAAAGCTGCTTAATCGCGTGACCTAAAAGGTGAGCACAAGAGTGACGAACGATCTCAAGGCCATCAACTTCATCTTTAGCTGTGATGATTTCTAGGCTTGCATCGTTTTCGATAAGATCACAAGCATCAACACGCTCGCCATCTACACGACCAGCAATGGTTGCTTTCGCAAGACCAGGACCGATTGATAGGGCAACATCTAGAGTTGATACAGGGTTGTCAAATTGACGCTGACTACCGTCAGGAAGAGTAATAATTGGCATTATTTGTCCTTTACAGTGGTGTTGCACACCAAGCAACACATGAAAATTATTTAATATATTTAATTCAACAAGTTAGATAACTTGATGGGGATATATGTAAGAATTGGTACAAATTCAGGTACAAATACAGATGCACCCTCATTTATTCCAAAGGTATTGTAACGAATTAACATGAAATGACAATAATGTACTGAACAAGAGGTTAAGGAAACATCTCACCTTCACTGACCGAATACGATTATTCTGCTGTTTTAATGCGATGCCCCCTCTTCTTACCCTCTCACAATACTAAGACCTATCATGGCTACAGATCAAGGTTACTCGCCACAAAGCAATCTAACACCTCTAATACATCACTAACCCATTGATTCATTGTTGAATCGAATATATAAATTAGGCATCATTCAGCCTCAAAATACGAAGCATTGCCGTATAAGAAGCATTAAGTACCAGAGTGAGTTTATCGAACCATCAAATAGTAAAGGTGAATGTAATGATGCTTGGTCGAGTTAAAGTTAACAATTTGTTCGCAACAATAGATTGGTGTTTGAAAAAAACATTTCCAACAGATTATGACTCTCGGTGTCTTTATACGGCTTGTGCAATATATTCGATACTGCAGAAAGAAGGTGTTAGTTCCATTATTGTCGGGGGTAATGTCGGCGCATTCACAATGTCAATCGATGGACGTCAAGCTTCCTTAGAGGGCTTTGCTGGTTCAAATCGTGATCAACCAAGTCATTATTGGGTTGAAGTCAACGATGTGTTACTGGATCCAAATGTTTCTTATCTACCAAAAAGCTCGAAAATACCAAGAGTACCAATGCCAATGATTGCTTGGAAGCGAAAAGGGACATTGCCAAAGAGTCTGCAATATAGAGCCCAAATTCGTTACGACGAAAATGTAGAGTTTAGGTTTCCAGGTGACATAGCCGAGCGTATCAGCGGTTTTGTTGATATGTGCCAAAAAAGGTATTCATCGAAAGCAGCAAAGAAGAAACTCTCTGGCTTTATACTTTCTTCACCGGAAAACTTACATCAATATGCAATTTCGGGTAACAAATGGGCAGTTGGAGCAATGCGCTTTGAATCATTACCGTCAGTGCCAACTATTTAGCATTGTAGTAATGGGACTTCACAAGCGCTTAAAACCGATTCCCAACACTCGGCATTTTTGGTTTGCTTCAGCTTAAATTTACAGCACAATAGCTTTAGGTAAGGTGGTTTGCGTTACTCACCACTTAACGCTGCTTTAGCAGTCCTTTTAGACTTCAGGAGACAAGTTAAGTTGGAAGAGCTTAAATATTTAGCGAGAACGTACTACTCCAATACTGTCAGTATGCGATATTTTGGAATGGAAGGTTTAGGGTACCTGTCTATTTCTATTATTCTGTTTGCTCTTGCTGGTTATTTACAGCTTGTTTTGGACTACGTAAACATATCAATTCTTCCAATGCTAATTGCAGGCTTTCTTGGTGGAATTGCACGGCGACATTATGACAAAAATCTCATTCGACATTTGTCCAGCTACACTCTTCTTGATAGTGATAATATCGACTTTCACAAAGCTGTTTATCTACAATCGCTTGTATCTCACATTGGTAAGTCACTTCTTGAAGCAATGAAGAACCTAAAGGAAGTGAGAGAGACTGATGCAAGTAAGCATGGTTTATCAACTCAATCAGAATGGAGTCGGTTTTTCCAGTTTATCTACTCCCCAGACTCGAAGAATAGGATTCTGAGCTTGGTTATTTACCTAATTAGTCTTATTGCTCTTATCACCGTTTCCAAATCGGAGAGTGATACAGTGTTATATGAATTATTGCAGAATGTTACTTGGGACAAGGTACAAAGCTTCGCTTTTTTTAGCATCATATTAATAGTTACAATGTACGCGTTGGTGGTGCTACCAATTTCGTTTGTATATAAATATTTCGCTGTACCGATCCTGTTAAAGGCGTCATCGGTAGATACTCTTTCAAGATTCTTTATATCTGAGTTAAATCGGTATGCGTACCTTGAATGTCGTGCTAATCGGAGCTGCTGACAAACGACTAAGAGTTATTCCCCACGCTCGGTATTTTTGGTTTGGGTGTAGTCCAGTGTTTATGGTGTTCTGGTTAAGTGTCTTGGCAAACATGACTCACACCTTAATATAGTGTTAAGTATACAGGAGATATTTTGAATTATGAGTGATGGAATAGTGGGCAAAGCAAAATTTCGCTGCTCAAAGTGTGGGGAGTTTTACGAAGAAGAAGTTACTTCTTTTGAAGTTACTGGTGGTTCAAGTAGGCAGATGGGGGATGAGAATGAATACACCGCAATAATCTCTGAAGAATGTCATAACTGTGGTTCCAGCTATGAGGTAGAGATGAAGGTTTGGGAATACCCTATAGGTATTATCAATTACACATCTGAAAAATCGAGTGGCGTTGCAGAACTCGAAGCTGATTATGAGCTTTATGATACACCAGTACACGATAGCTCTAGGGTCATGGGGGCTGCAGCTGGAGGTGCAATATTTGGAGCATCAATTGGAGGCCCATTTGGCGCTATTATAGGTGGCATTTTAGGAGGCTTAATTGGAGACTCTGTAGCGAAAGGGGATAAAAATGGATAAAGCCATATATATTCCATCGGCTATATTGGGAGCTATCTTGATCTTAATATATACATACAGGTGTCACAGAGCGAAACGCGAGTTCAATCAGGCTGTAATGGTAAACGCCATACTTCAATCCAGTGGTATCATATGCGGTTTTTTGCTCATTCTAGGAACGTTTAATGATGATGCTAAAAAACTACTAAATGAAATTGATCTATACATATTAATCGCTGGTTTTGCGGTGACTGCAGCTTCAGTGAAAGGAATCTACAAGGATATATTCCTATCCACTGTAATCAAACCTCAAGAATCTAAAGCATCGCTAAAGCGTCAAGAGGAGGTCAAAACGAATCAGTAAACATAGCAAACTATTCAAGATTGATTTGCAACGCTTTGCATTTTTACCATTCGTTTGTTAAAGCAAACAAGATGGTTACAGCTTAGCGTTACGCATCACGCTCAAAACCTAAGTTCGATATTGGCAATTCAGTGTCATGCCAGTGGTGGTGGCTATATGACCCGAAAAATTTTTATTTCGCGGGGTGTAGCCGCGTTTGCGACCTTATAGGCTGCAGAAGAACCTAGGTTACTGAATTTACTGACTAGCTAGACAATAAAGATAGATGATATTTTGCGTAACTATTACCTTTAGATGCTGACGATTGTAACAGCAATATTGCTTTTTCTTTATCAACAGCTCCACCCTGCCCTCTCAAATAAAGCAATGCTAAGCGCAACTCACCTTTAGCATCTTCTAATTGTACAGCTTGTTTATAATACCGCTTCGCTTGCTCGTAATCCTGACCCACACCGTAACCATATTCATAGAGATACCCTAAGTGAACAAAAGCTAGGCTGTAAAGTATCCGCCCCACGAACCCACGGGGCGACTTGTCAGTGTTTGAAGTTCCAAGGTA
>NZ_JBFSTC010000100.1:0-20964 GCF_041466605.1 Vibrio sp. 10N.247.310.17
TTATCGCCCAAACTGGTTAAATTTTAACAGTGACAACTATCCTGCCAGAGGGGGATATTGGCACTCTGGGCTGGTGACAAAATGCTGTCTAAGATAGATGAAAGCCCGGATACGATTGGTGTGATAGCATTGAGATGGGTAGGAGACGATGTTGAAAAATGGGCAAAGAAACATGGAGCCAGAAAACTGCCAACTAAGATGAGCTCCTAAAAGGAAGGATGGCAATTAATTCTTAATTTCAGTGAGTTCTACCACGTGTGTCTCATGTTTACATTTAGTTAATAATAATGGTAGGTGATCAGAATGAGTAATGATGTATCAATAGCTGAGATAGTGGTCGGTGAGGCAAGAATTAGCTTTGAAGTTCCGACCAACCTTTACGATATTATCTCTGAGCATGCGAAGTCAGAAGAGCTTAAGCTATATAGTTACAATGCAGAATCAATCATCGATATGTTGAGAAGCTTCGTTCCTGATGATAAAAAGCCGCCAACTCATCGCCAAGAGTCTTATGCAAAAACCATTGCGAAAGCATTGAACATCGAGCTTCCTGATGAAGTATTGATTTCAAGTGAATCTTGTAGTGAATTTCTGGATAAGTACTCAGAGCAATATCTGGAGCATAAGTCGAGGATTTCCGAGTTTCGTTCTAGAAACAAATATCTGATTTCTACTGCCAATAGAGTAGGTCGTTGGCAATCAGCCAAAATGCTACTAGAGCAAGGTACACCAATCGAACAAGTTGCTGGTGAGTTTGAAGTAAAACCTCCAACGATCGAAAAATACGTACATCAATTTTTCGAATGGCACCAAAATGCTTTAGAGGATGGTACTTATGAAACCGTTCAAAAGCTAATACAGAGACAGAACAATGGTGAAGACATCTATGCGTTATATGATGAGCCTTTAGCGTAATGATCGTGAGTGTCTCATTGTTGGAATGAATCTTTTAAATTTGGTTGTATGAATATTATGGCGTTCATACATGATGTGTAAGGAGTTATGAGATTTGGACTTTTCTCGGCACAAACAAAAAAATGGTGTGGTTAAGTGTTACGCCTACTATGAGTATGAAACGCTTCCTGAATCACAAAGAACTAAGCAGAAAGGTGAGTTGTACTGCTATGGCTGTAATGCACCGACCAAGTTTTCTAAATCATCTATAGATGGTAAGCAGGCATGCTTTGGGTTAATGCCTGGCAGGAAACATGAAAAGCACTGTGAAGAAATCAAAAAAACAAATGAAGGAGCTACGAAAAGAAGAAAACTTGAAGAAAAACATTACATTGAAGCCGTAGAGAAAATCCAAAACTCGACAGATGAAATTGAAATTGATTCAGAATCATTAGCGCTTTTTGAAAAAATAGAAACCAAAGTGGGCAAAACCTGCGAAAGTACAAGGCCTCGTCAGAGTTCGTCAAAAGCCGTGGGGTCAAGCAAAAGGCATGCTATTGATAGTGAACAGATTCGTAGCTCGCGTAAGAATTTAGTCCAACTGCTGAAGTTTTGCCTTTACTCATCCCGCTTCCTCAAAGGGAAAGGCCTTACCTTAAAGTTTAAAGGGCGGAGCTATGAATCAGTTGAGAGGATTAAACAGTTTTTTCAAGCGAATAGTATTTCAAATACAAAAATACCGTACTTCTTTTATGGTTCGATCCGAGGCACTGATGAGTCTTTAACGTTCATTCACGTTGGTGCAGAAAAAGTTCAAGTTATTATCGATGAATCTATACGAAATCATTTTTGGAATGCTTTGGAGGTTGATAAATATTGGCAACTTTTAGATGCCCAAATAATTTGCTTTGGATGGTTGAATCGTAGTGAAAGTGGAAACTGTTCCATCAAGATTAAAGATATGTGTGATATCGCAATTATTGATGTAAAAGTGAACCCTGATTTTGAGTCGCACAGCACAGTTGATAGCCAAAATATTGAAGAGGTGAGTAAGCCAATCGTTAAATCGGAAACAACTGTTCAAGAGTATGAGGAGAGTGAACGAAGCAAGCTAGGTTTTAATGATGCTAAAGGTATTGAAGATGTTGAACGGGTAGCTGAAAATATAGAATGTTCAAAAACTGCCATGACATATTCAGCGGAAAATGAAGATGTTTTAAAACAACAGATGTTTGATCAATCTCAGCAGGTTAGTACGAATGAAAAGCAAAAAGGCTCATGGTGGGGAGCAATACTATCATTTTTCAAAAGTTAGCAAGCCACTCTATTGCTATATCGAGCAAACCTCTTTATCAAAATGAAAGTTATTGATTACCGATTAATGTAAGGTCCAATCAATAAAAAATTTGATATTCAGGCTATTAATAGCATGGTGTTTGGCGTATCTCAGGAAAAAGAATGATGGATCTGTATACGAACCGAATCTCAAAAAATGACTTCATTAAACATGGAATTATTGAGTATGTTGAAAATGGTATGGATATTTTGGGTGGCAAAATAACTCTACTTGGGTCTGCCAACCTTACTCGTTCAGCCATTTTTTCTAGCCAATAAGTGATGGCAGGAATTGAATCTGATGGCGGCTGGTTCGCAGATCTCCAAGAATTATTTGGTGAATACTGGGATGAATCTGAAGTTCTGACCAAAGATGCCATCAAACAATATCTCACTACCTACGAGAGGCTCTCGAATATAAACAAGAAGCTCGTTTGTTTGTCTCCGTATCAAAGGTATTGCTGGAGCCAATGAGTGTATGGAGCATGAATAGTATTGTGCCATTCTTCTAAGTGTAACCATAAAGCTATATATTGCCGATGATTCAATCATTTGATGATAGGTGAGGGTATAATGAAGGGTATTGTTGCTATGCTTTACTTTAATTTCTTATTAAAGCAATAGCTTAGGCTGATATGGGCGGCGTGATGTAAATCATCCCCCTTTCTCGTAACAGAGAAAGTCATACATAAGCTTTAGAAAACGGAGACTTCGGTCTCCGTTTTTTTATGCTTTGAAATCGTCACTCCCGACAGCGAGGCACGAGCGTGATAGGGAATCTTTATCGTCTACTTATAGAAACCTGACTGCCGATGGTTACTCTTGCCTCTCATGATATCCTCCGCTCAATATTGCTCTTTATGATTTTGGGTCTTATATTCAATGGTACAGTTATGACATTGATTTAACATGGATAGCTGTTGAGTGAAGGACAATAAATACTTGATTGAATATAGATTAATCAAGTCAACAATAAGTCAGTGGAGACTCCCCAATGAAAAAATTACTTTCAGTACTTGCTGTATCTGCAGCGGTAATGGCACCTGCAGCATTTGCTTCTTCGCCTGTTATGTTTTCAACGATCAATGGTTTCAACGCTCCGAATTCAGATGCGGTTGGCGGTGTACGTCTGGCTCTGCTTCACGGGCAAGCCAATGACCTTAAAGGTGTCGACCTTGCAGTTGTTGGTATGTCTGAGACGCAAACCACGACAGGTGTGAACCTTGGTATTTTTGGTGCATCAAAAGTAAACCAAGAAATGACAGGTGCTTCACTAGGTTTCTTTAACTGGAACACAGGTAAAACAACAGGTGTTAACCTAGGTGCAGTTAACATTACTAATGATGTAAAAGGCGCGAACGTGAGTTTCGTAAACTATTCTGAAGGGAACACTATGGTGGATGTAGGCGCTGCGAACCTTTCAGAGGTGTCGACGGTTCAGGTTGGTATCTTCAACAAAACCAACAAGATCGAAGGTGTACAGATTGGTTTGATCAACTGTGCTGACAATGGTTTTTTCCCGTGCTTCCCAATTGTGAATTTCGCTAAGTAAGACGGTAGCCGCGCTGGTTTCAATATTGGTGAGCGACGTTCTTACCAAGGCTTAAAGCTATCCATGATTGAACCTATCAACGCCTTTACTTCTATGTTTAGGCGTTATTCTACATCTGCTATCTCACTCCTTTAACGTTACTGTAAGCATGTTGTTTTATACTCTTGTTGCGATGTTCTCACTTGTGGGTACAATGTGCGCTAAATTTTCAACGATGACTTATATGCTTTGATTAATCCCCATACCGTCGATTTTAAAAAGGCTTTCTTAAGTCTGACCGCCAGTTTTTTAGTGGTTTTTAGCTTGTTACTTGTTGATTCAGCGGAAGAGTCAGAAAAGCAGTATGGAATTGAAAACCAAGGCGTGACACGCTCTTTAGCGGAGCTTACACAGATTATTAATGCGCTTGAATATAATATTACCGCACTTTATCCGCTGCATGGGGATACCTACGTATTCTCACATGAGCAAAAGGTCGAAGGTGATACGTGTTACTTCATTAGTGAAGAGCAAGCTGCCCCTCGATTTGATTTTATGTTCTCTGGGCCAAGTGAGATGTGCGATCTAAAGTCGGAGCTTCATTTAGAAGCAGGTAGGCGCATGTTTATCGCGCCCACCATGGCTTACTTTGCGAATACCATTGATACCATCTCTGCGATTTACTTTATCTCCAAAGATAAATTTATTATATCGTCGCCTTCCGATTTCGCCCGTTACATTAAAGGTGACACCTTTGATTCAGTCGTCAATAGTCGCCCTTATTGGGTGAATACGATTCGTTTTGGCTTAGCTCAGGGTCAAGATCAAGTGGTGTATACCGGCCAATACGATGACTACCTAACAGGGAAGAAGGTAGTGACCTTAACCAAAGGTATCTATGTTGATGGTGAGTTTAAAGGAGTACTCGGTGTTGATGGTTACGTCTCTAATCTCGTCTCGAATCCCGTTCATGGATACAAGGTGACGAGCGCAAGAGGAGTAAACAAATATGGGCTGTTGGACTTTACCTATTCACGACCTTTGTACGTCGATGGAATTAATACTGAGTTATACCTGACTATTGAAGAAGGAAAGAGTGAGCACTTCTTACATTTGCTGGAACTTGAGCGGGTTCAATTACTGATTTTGTTAGCTTTGTACTTTATCTCAGCACTATGGTTGTGGCGGTTTTATACCAAGCAAGAGCACAAGCGATTGAAGAATTTAGCGATGCTCGACCCATTGACTGGTTTATATAATCGGCGTGGTTTTGAAGCTCGGTTGCTGAACCAAAATGAGGAGCCAATTATTGGTGTTGGCGTATTTGATATCGATGATTTCAAAGTGGTGAATGATCAGTATGGTCATAAGGTAGGAGATGAGGTGATTTGCCATGTTGCTCAGTTAATGCTGAACAGCGTTAGGCAGAAAGATATCGTGGCGAGATTTGGTGATGAAGAGTTTGTTGTCGCGATTACGGGCGAATCATCCGAATTACTTTCATCGATCTTTGAACGAATTCAAAATGACATTAGTTTACAAAGTTATCGATGTGCGACCGGTGACAAGATTAATATATCAGTCTCTGGGGGAGCGACGCTTTACTCTCTGTACAAGTTCGACAGCATTGGACACTTGTGGGAAAACCAGAGTATTCGTTCATCAGATGAGCAGCTTTATAAGGCGAAGGCCGCAGGCAAGAATCAAGTGTCTATTCACGTACATTAATCTGTGAACTGCAGTTTAGAGCTTAGTCGTTTGCTAGGCTCTTTTTTATCTAAGGAAAAAGACCCTTAAGATGAAACAGTAGCTAAGAATAAAATGCAGATAAGGCCAAATGTCTTCCGACGAGGTGTTACTTCTTCACGCGGACTTTTCTCATCCACTTCTGATGAACACCACGTCGTAAGCTCTGGAAGCTGTTTTCTACTTTGTCGACACCAAGCAGAATCACTAGCGCCATTAGCGTGATAATAACCGACTGCGAAAGGTGGCCAAGTGCGATCATCATACCTAATGCAGCGAGTACCCAGATAATCGCCGCTGACGTGACACCATGAATCTTTCCATCTAATGTCATCATTACCCCAGCACCAAGGAATCCAACCCCCGTAATTATCTGACCAAGTACACGAGCTTGATCGAGAGTGTTGGGGGATAGGCTAATCGCCATGGTGAGGAAGAAGTAAGTACCGCTAATGATAAGGATCGATGTCCGGATCCCGACGGGTTTGCCGCGTGTTTGCCTTTCGATGCCGATTAACGAACCACACAGCATACACACAGCAAGGCCTGCCCAGCTAAAGGGGGCAAGGTTGAGAGTTTGTTCTATAAATTGTGACATATCACCCCTCCTAAAAATTTAGAATAGAGTCGAGTATGCTAATAATAGACCGGACGATCGAACAAAAACTTTTTACCTTAACGATTGATATGAATGATGAGTGGCTGGTTGAGAAGAGGGGAGTGTTTTGGCCGCTTCTTGGTGCTCAAGATGGTAAGAGGCGACGAAGGATCGAGATAGGGTTATTCAATATGCAGGTCGAGTGGTGTTTTGCTGCTGCGGCCGCCAATTTCACGAGTTAACTTAGGTACTAGGTAGCCCGAAACCTCAGCGATCAAACCCTTGAAGTGCATCTTTGCTTCTTCATCTGAAATATAGAAGTGAGCGGCACCCTGAACTTTATCAAGTACATGCATATAGTAAGGTAAAATGCCGGCGTCGAATAGCTTTTCGCTCAACTCTTTCAATGAGTTAGCGCTGTTGTTCACGCCTTTAAGCATCACGCCTTGATTAAGCAGAATCACACCAGCTTGCTTCAGCTTATGGAAGGCTTGTTTGAGCTCTAAGTTAACTTCATTGGCATGATTAATATGGCTGACCATCACCACATTGAGGCGAGTTCGGGCTAGCATATGGCACAGTTCATCGGTCACACGTGCTGGAATCACAACCGGTAGTCGGCTATGAATTCGAACGGTTGTCACATGTCGAATTTGTTCGATAGCATGGATCAGCCTCTCTAATTCAGAGTCTTTTGCCATTAGTGGATCGCCGCCAGATAAGATCACTTCGTTGATCTCTGGATGAGTTGCCACATAGTCGAGGCTGGTTTGCCACACCGACTTTGAACCCTTGTTATCTTGATACGGAAAATGACGACGGAAGCAGTAACGACAGTTAATGGCACAACCGCCTTTTACTATCATCAATGCACGGTTTTTGTATTTGTGCAGTAGCCCCGGAATCGCGTTGTCTTGCTCTTCCAAAGGATCGGCGGAATAGCCCTGATGAACCTCAAATTCTTCGTTTAGCGGTAAAACCTGTCGCAGCAAAGGGTCGTGTGGGTTGCCTTTTTCCATTCGCTCCACAAAACTAAGAGGAACTCGAAGTGCAAACAGCTCACGTGCTGCGAATCCTTTTTGCCACGGTGTTGGGTCTATTTCCAATGCTTCAAGCAGTTTTGTCGGGTCAGAGATCGCATTCGATAGTTGTTTGAGCCAGTTTTGCTCAACAGATTCGACTTTTCGGGTTATGATATGCGGCATTGAAATTAACTCAAAGATGTGGAAGATTAAATCATGGCGTCAGTAAGCACCAATGAATTCAAAGGCGGTTTAAAATTCATGTTGGATAACGAGCCTTGCTCAATTATCGAAAATGAATACGTTAAGCCAGGTAAAGGCCAGGCGTTTAACCGTGTTAAACTTCGTAAACTGCTGTCAGGCAAAGTGTTAGAGAAAACATTTAAGTCAGGCGATACAGTAGAACTAGCGGACGTTGTTGACGTTGAACTAGGCTACCTATACAGCGATGGCGAATTCTACCACTTCATGAACAACGAAACATTCGAGCAAATCGCGGCTGAAGTAAAAGCAGTGGGCGATACAGCTAAATGGTTAGTTGAAAACGACGTATGTACTCTAACGTTGTGGAATGATAACCCTATCACAGTAACTCCACCAAACTTTGTTGAGATTGCAGTAACAGAAACCGATCCTGGTCTTAAAGGCGACACGCAAGGTACTGGCGGTAAGCCTGCAACTCTAGCAACAGGCGCAGTAGTTCGCGTACCTCTATTCATCGCAATCGGTGAAGTTGTTAAAGTTGATACTCGTACTGGCGAATACGTTGGTCGTGTGAAGTAATTCACTTCAAGTATCTGAAAAGGTCGCTTAGGCGGCCTTTTTTGTATCTCAAGATCGGGGGAATAGTAAGTTAAAACAGGTGTGAGATACGAAAAGAAGAGCCGAGCCAGAGAGATATGACATGCGGAAAATAACAAATAAGCAGAACAAGATTATCTTGTTCTGCTTTTATTTTTTAGCACTTAGCTTCTCGGTTACCTGAATCTTCTCTTAGATCATAAAGATGAAAATAACAGACAACGCGCTGATTAGGCCTGCGAAGAAGTAGCAGCCCACTTTACCTGCAACGCCGACGTGGAACTTAAGGTCGTGCATGCCGTGGTGAAGACGGTGCATTGCATGCCACATTGGCAGTGCTAGCGTACCGATGATGAACAGTGCACCGATAATGCTGGTGGCAAATTCAGACGCACGTTCGTAGCTCATTGCGTCCGCATCGATAATGCCCATTGGCACTAAGATACCTAACACTAGAATCGTGATTGGTTTGATCATCGCGAACCAAGTACCGCCAGCGCCAAATAGGCCCCACCAGATTGGCTCATCAGAACGTTGCGGATTGTGGTTAACAGGTTTCACTTTGTAATTTGTGTTCATAACGAAAGCTCCCTACACCACAACAAGAACGATTAAAGAAATAAAAGCCACCGCTGCCCACTGAGTCAGTACGATGATTCTTTTATCTACCAGTTTGCCTTTAAGGCGGATTGGCATGACTTGAGGCATCATGCTGAAGAAGGTCTGAGCATGCAGTAAGCTGCCAAGCAGTGCCACGATGTTGATACCAACAATGATAGGGTTAGCCATAAAGCTCAACCAACCTGCCCACGCTTCAGGGCCTTTCACTAGTGCACCCAAACCGAAGGTTAGGAACAGAGTGAATAGAATCAAAGGCAGTACAGTCGCTTCACGCAGCATGTAGAAGCGGTAGAACGGATGGTTGCTCCACCATGTTCTCTTCATCTCACGAACATAAGGCTTACGATTACTCATACTATGCCTCCTCTGCTGTTTTTGCTTGGTTCTTGCTAACTGATGTACCGTCTGGCTTGAACATCGAGATAACGAAGTCCATTGAAGACTCAACTTTACCTTGGTTTACTGCAGCCGCTGGGTCTACTTTCTTCGGACATACTTCAGAACAGTAACCAACGAACGTACAGCCCCAAGCGCCGTTTTCACCATTGATAAGCTTCATGCGCTCATCTTTACCGTTGTCACGGCTATCTAGGTTGTAACGGTGAGCAAGAGTCAGAGCCGCAGGGCCGATGAACTCAGGGTTTAGACCGAACTGAGGACACGCTGCGTAACACAAACCACAGTTGATGCAGCCAGCGAACTGTTTGTACTTCGCCATTTGCTCTGGAGTTTGGATGTTAGTGCCGTCTTCTGGCTTACGGTCGTTACCAATGATGTAAGGTTTGATTGCTTCAAGGCGTTCGATGAACGGCGTCATGTCGACAATCAAATCTTTTTCGATTGGGAAGTTGGCCAAAGGCTCAATCTTGAAGCCATTCGGGTAATCACGTAAGAAGCTCTTGCATGCCAGTTTTGGCACGCCATCAACCATGATGCCGCAAGAACCACAAATCGCCATACGACAAGACCAACGGTAAGACAGGTCTTTATCTAGGTTATCTTTGATGTAACCGATCGCATCAAGTACTGACATAGTTTCATCAAATGGCACTTCAAAGGTTTGAAAGTGAGGTTCTGCATCGTGCTCAGGATCATAACGCAGGATTTCAATTTTTTGGATTCGATTCGCTGACATTATACTTGCTCCTCTTCGCTCTTCTTCGCATTCTCTTCTGCTGCTTTTTCAGCGGCAGCGGCTTTCTCTGCAGCCTCACCGTACAGACGAGCTTTAGGTTGAGATTTGGTAATCTTAACGCCGCTGTAGTCGATGGTTGGTGCTGCATCTTCGTTGTAGAAAGATAGAGAGTGTTTCAGGAAGTTCACGTCATCACGTTCTGTGCAGTTGTCGTCTAGACGTTGGTGTGCACCGCGAGACTCTTTACGAAGGATTGCTGAGTGAACCATGGCTTCTGCAACTTCAAGGCCGTAACCCACTTCGATAGCGTAAAGTAGGTCAGTGTTGAACACTTTGCCTTTGTCTTTAATGCTGATCTTCTTGTAACGAGCTTTCAGTTCAGTGATTTTGTCGATGGTCTTTTGCATCAAGTCTTCTTGACGGTAGATACCACAACCCGCTTCCATGGTGTGACCCATTTCAGTACGGATATCAGCCCAGTTCTCATCGCCTTCTTGGTTGAGTAGACCTGCGATGCGATCTTCAACCGCTTTCACTTGCTTAGCGATAGACTCTTCGTTCCAACCTTTGAATTCAGCTGCACGTTTCACTGCTTGTTCACCCGCTACGCGACCAAAGACAACGAACTCAGCCAGAGAGTTAGAGCCTAGGCGGTTTGCACCGTGTAGGCCAACAGAAGCACATTCACCAACAGCAAATAGGCCTTTGATGCGAGTTTCACAGGTACCGTTAGTTTCAATACCACCCATGGTGTAGTGAACGGTTGGGCGAATTGGGATTGGCTCTTTTGCTGGGTCTACGTTTACGTACGCTTTTGCAAGCTCACAGATAAACGGAAGACGCTCTTGCAGGTACTCTTCACCAAGGTGGCGAAGGTCAAGGTGTACGACATCACCAAGTGGGTGCTTGATGGTGTTGCCTTTCTGCTGCTCGTGCCAGAATGCTTGAGAAACTTTGTCACGAGGACCCAGTTCCATGTATTTGTTTTTCGGCTCGCCCACTGGAGTTTCAGGGCCCATGCCGTAATCTTGCAGGTAACGGTAGCCGTTCTTGTTGACGATGATACCGCCTTCACCACGACAACCTTCGGTCATCAAGATGCCAGTGCCCGGTAGGCCTGTTGGGTGGTATTGAACGAACTCCATATCACGCAGTGGTACACCGTGGCGATAAGCCATTGCCATACCGTCGCCAGTTACGATGCCGCCGTTGGTATTACAGTGGTAAACACGACCTGCGCCACCGGTTGCTAGAACAACAGATTTTGCTTTGATGGTAACAAGCTCACCTTCAGACATGTGAATCGCGATTAGGCCTTGTACTTCGCCATCTTCAACGAGCAAATCCACCACAAAGTACTCATCAAATCGTTTGATTGTGTCGTACTTCATCGAAGTCTGGAACAGAGTATGAAGCATGTGGAAGCCGGTTTTATCCGCTGCGAACCACGTTCTCTCTACCTTCATACCGCCGAATCGGCGTACGTTTACTTCACCGTTTTCTTTACGACTCCATGGGCAGCCCCATTGTTCCATTTGGATCATTTCGCGAGTCGAGTTTTCAACAAAGTATTCAACAACATCCTGTTCACATAGCCAGTCGCCACCACCAACAGTATCGTTGAAGTGGTTATCTAGGCTATCTTCGTCTTTAATTACCGCTGCTGAACCGCCTTCTGCCGCTACCGTGTGCGAACGCATTGGGTAAACTTTAGAAATCAGTGCTACTTCCAGTTCAGGATTAGCTTCAGCCGCAGCAATAGCTGTACGAAGACCAGCGCCGCCTGCGCCGATGACTGCGATATCTGTGGTAATTGTCTTCACAGTTATTCTCCAGTGTGATGCGGAGTATTCCGCTTGTAATTATAAAAAGCCTATTTAGGAGGTTCTAAATCGTAGGAACTATTTAGCGCCCCTAAGCCTTAAGTGGTAGGTTCAGTGTAAGAGAGGAAGGTATTCGAAAAGTTGATGCATTTGGGTTTTTAGGTCGGTAATGCATATGGAGGCATAGAAATTATAGGTTATGTGACTGCAATCACGGCAATGAATTGTTGATAACGATTAACCCACAGGACGGGTGTTAACGGCTTGTTGAGTATGATTTTTGTTATCAATGTTGATGTGAAATCTGTATTGATAATTGTATTGTAGAACGTAATTTTCTGGCTTCATTAAAACAACATTTTGCTTTCACGAATAGAAAGATAGAAGCTTACAAAAGCGATGAAAGGTGGTAATTTTCGTCGTCTAAAATTCAGTAATATGGAACTCAATAATGCACTCTACATGGCAACCGGCCGCAACCATTAAGCAGTTAAAGCAACGTGCTGATATCCTAAATCAAATTCGTCAGTTCTTTGTTGAGCGAAACGTGATGGAAGTGGATACGCCTGCGATGAGCCACGCCACGGTGACGGATGTGCATTTACATACCTTCAAAACTGAATTCGTAGGGCCGGGTTATGCGCACGGCCAGCCACTGTTCTTTATGACGAGCCCAGAGTTTCATATGAAACGACTGTTAGCGGCGGGCAGTGGCTGTATCTACCAAATTTGTAAGTCTTTTCGTAACGAAGAAAATGGCCGTTATCACAACCCTGAGTTCACTATGTTGGAGTGGTATCGCGTTGGTTTTGATCATCATGACCTGATGGATGAAATGGATTTGCTGTTACAGCAGGTGCTTAAATCAGGCTCAGCACAGCGAATGACTTACCAACAAGCCTTTATTGATGTGTTAGGTGTGTGTCCACTGGAAGATTCGATGGATACGCTAAAGCAAGCTGCGGCGAAACTAGGGCTTAGCGACATAGCTGACCCCGAGCAAGATCGCGATACGTTATTGCAGCTTCTTTTCAGTATTGGGGTCGAGGCGAAAATAGGCCAACGGGTGCCTGCGTTTGTGTATGACTTCCCAGCATCGCAAGCAGCGTTAGCTAAGATCAATCCAAACGATTCACGAGTCGCCGATCGCTTTGAGGTGTATTTCAAAGGAATTGAGTTAGCAAACGGCTTCCATGAACTCGATAAACCGCAAGAACAACTTAAGCGCTTTGAAGATGATAATACCAAACGTATTGAGATGGGCTTATCACCTCAACCGATTGATCATCACTTGATTGAGGCATTAAAAGCGGGCTTACCAGATTGTGCGGGTGTTGCTTTGGGTATCGACCGTCTGATCATGCTGGCGCTGGGCTACGACCATATCGATGATGTGACGGCTTTCCCGTTCCCGCGCTCTTAGCTCTCTATTCAGTTAGTCCTACTTACCGTTTGGCTAACTGACCAGAATTCCGGTGCCACTAGCTAACCAAGATACCAGTACCCACTACGGCAACAATGGCACCTATCCAAGCGTAGGCATTTGGCCTCTGTTTGGTGTACAACCAGAGTATTGGTAACAACATGATGGGTGTGGTCGAAGATAACAGTGCGACCATACCGACATTGCCTTCCTGCAACGCATACAAGATCAGCGTCATTCCCACCGCCATCGCTAAAAAGCCGTTAACCGCGGTAATCGCGAATATCTGCTTATTCATTGGGTTAAGTGAGCGTGAAAGTTTGGCGCCTGTTAAACGAAATGCGGAGTGAGCAACAAAAGCGGTGATCATTCGAATGGCAGAAGCGGCAACAGGGTCGATACTGGTTTGCATCACGGGTTTGGCAATGATGCCACCCAATGCTTGGCAGATCGCTGCGGTGATTCCCAGTGCGACACCAATCCACACGGTGCCCTTGATGGTTTCAAGCTGGTTGTTGGCTTGTCCTCGACGACCAAAGAATATCGCAGTTAATACACCACTAAACACCAAAGCCGAGCCCATCAGCTCAACAGAAGTCATGCTTTCACTAAACAGGAAGTAACCAAGAATCGCCGAGAACACGGCGTGACAAGAGAACAGTAAACCCGCTTGGCGCGGTCCCATTCGGTTCAAACAGGCAAATAGGGCGGTATCACCAATGAATATACCAATCAGGCCAGATAGCATCATCGGCGTGATTAGATTGGCTTCGACAGTTGACCAACCTCCGGTAAACCAAGCCATGCTCGATAAGATGATCGCGGTACAACCCATTCTCCAACGGCTATAGGCGAAAGAACCTAAGTGTTGGGCTGGCTTTACTGACATTAGGCTCGCAATGGCCCAAAGAAAAGCGGCAGCTAGAGCTAACCATTCAAATCCCATCTGAATAACATCCTTGTGTCTGGGATAAATTAGCTCATCAATATGCATCAAACCGAACTGAGAACAAAGTGATTCTTATGAAAGAACTACTTTGTTTCAGTTATTAGTTTATGTCAGCTGTCGCTCGGTGGTGTGATTCACTTACTTTGCTTGAGTCGCGCTATACCTTAAAGCGCTCCACGTCTTGGCGCATCGACTCGGCAGCGCTACTCATTTCATTTGAGCTATTGCGACTGCTTTCAGCTTGCTGTGCAAGGTCATCAGAGGCATCCTTGATTCCTTGCGTATTACGGCTGATGTCTTCGCTGACCGCGCGTTGCTCTTCCGCAGCACTCGCTATTTGCAGCGCCATATCGTTGATTTCAGTGATTGCCTGAGTGATCTTAGTCAGGCTGCCATGAGCTTGTTCTGCGAAGCCAACGCTGTTCTCTGCCAGTTGAGTGCTGGTGGTCATGCTTTCAACGGCATGTTCGGTATTTTTCTGCAGCGTATCAATCATCACGCGGATTTCTTCGGTCGAGCCATGCGTTCTTTGGCTGAGCACTCGGACTTCATCGGCGACAACGGCAAATCCACGACCTTGTTCACCCGCACGAGCGGCTTCAATCGCGGCATTCAATGCCAACAGGTTGGTCTGTTCGGCAATGCCTTGAATGGTGGATAGGATCTGGTTGATGCTTTGAGCATTACTCTCTAATTCACGAATAACATTGGCTGCATCTTCAACCTGAGTTGCAAGGCCTGTAATCGCATCGCGGTTTTGTTGGATAACCTCTTGGCCTTCGTTACAAGCGGTAGCGGATGCCTGAGAAGCGGAGGCGGTTAATTCGGCATGGCTGGCCACTTCAGCTGCGGTGGCGGACATTTCATGAATCGCCGTCGCAATTTGGTTGATGTCGTTTTGTTGATTCTCGACTCGAATCGAAGATTGCGTAGCCAGTTGATTGGCTTTTTCCGCATGGTTGTTTAAGTCGTGACTGTGCTCGATTACGCCCTTAAGCATGCTCTGCATCTGGCTCAAGAACTGGTTCACGAGCTCGGCAAGTTTGCCAATTTCATCCATGCGCTTGATATCAATACGCTGAGTCAGGTCGCCTCTGCCTTGAGCAAGCTGAGTCAGTGCTTCAGACAATGTTTGCAGTGGGTGCAGCAAGCGGTTAATCACCATCGTGCTCGCAATCGAAATGACGATGTATAAAATCAAAGAGGTAAGCGTGATAAATTGAATGGCATCGGATACCGCAGAAAATGCCATTTCTTTATCGATCACAATACCCAATGACCAATCGGTATTCGGAACGTTAGCGATGTAGACCATTTTATCGCCTTGACCAGGCCAAGTTAACGTCGTGATCATTTGGTTTTGGAGCAGTTGTGATACTTTGTCGACCGTTAGCTCAGGGTTCAAATTCGTCAGTGGTTTCTGACTCAACTCTTCATCACTGTAGGCGACGATGTTGTTATTACCGTCGACTAAAAAAGCAAAACCGTCATTATCGAGTTTTACATTGAGTACGGTATCAATAATGCTGGTTACGGTTAAGTCTGCCGCGATAACCCCCTGTCTTTCACCATTAAATGCTTTAGCGAAACTGATGACAATGCTGCCGTCAAAATCTTGATAAGGTTCGGTAATGATGAGTTCGGATGTCGCGTTTGCATCTTTATACCAAGGGCGGGATCGTGGGTCGTAGTCTGCTGGCCAATCCTCAGCCTTGTCGCCATAAGCTATATTGCCATCGCTGAATCCTGCATAAACAGACAAGAATTGCCCCGCTTGCTTGGTGATCAATAACTCGCGATCAGAGTTGCTATTGCTTGAAATGGTCGATTCATTGGCAAGCATCATATCACTGCGGATTGATAACCAATAGGCAATGTAGTTCGTCGTACCAACACTCACGTTTTTCACCTGTTGGTTGATCGCAACTTCAGTTTCTTGAGTAAGCTGATTAACAGATATCCAAGCTTGAGCGCCACTTACGACGGCAATAATAACCGCGATAGCGATCTGAATTTTGAACTTAATAGTATGTCTCAAGGTTTATCCCTCCTTCTTGGATAAAAGGCTAATAACAGCGACGCGTTGGATTGCGAACGGATGTGTCTCTGCTAGGTGTCTAGTGTCGTTATATTTAAAGTTCGAAACGTGTTGAAAATCATAATTTAAATATATATATGATTATTTTTAATAAACAGTGAAGTGGAATCACAATTGGTTGCTGCTAAGGTGTTAATTGTTATCAGGATTTATCGTATTAGTTAAAACCTGGTAGCCCGCCAGCTAGCGAGATCACGATTACTAGCTGGACGGAAGGGAGGCATTGACGTGCTAAGTGATAATAAACAGCGCGAGGTAGACCATCAGTAAGCCGACAATCCCTAAGATGATACCCATCTTCGCCATATCTTTGCTTTCGATAAGCCCAGTTGAGTAAGCCAGCGAGTTTGGTGGCGTCGATACTGGAAGAATCATCCCGAGCGATGCCGAGAAGGCTACCACAACCAGCAAGCCTTGTAAGCCTCCAATTGCTACTAGGCTTTCCATAGAAGCGCCAATCGCAGCTGCTATCGGCATCAGCAAGTTTGCGGTAGCTGTATTTGACATGAAATTAGCCATTAGCCAACACACGATAGACAGCGTTAGTACCACTGCAGTCGGCGAGAGCGATTCATAATCAATCGCGTGTGCGAGTGCAGCGGCTAAGCCTGTTTTATCCAAGCCAATCCCAATCGCAATACCACCCGCAACCAGCCACAACACATCCCAGTTAATCAGCTTGAGTTCTTCTTTACCCATGATGCCAGTGAGAGTAAAAACAGCCAGTGGAATGATAGAGACCACATAAGTGTTCATGCCATGCAGTTTGGTGGTCATCCACAATAAGATTGTCGCAGCGAAGGTGACGTAAACCACAATCGCTCGCCAGCTCTTTCTAAATTGTCCATCAAGCTTGAGAACCATATTTCTTTCTTTAGAAGGGAAGAGTTTTTGTAGGAGAAACCAAGCGATGGTGAGTTGGATGATCACAAAGGGTAAGCCCATCATCATCCAGCTAAGAAAGTCGATACTGTTCTCGCCAGTTAGGTATTGCAGAGCGATCGCATTGGGTGGTGTACCTATGGGTGTCGCGATACCACCGGTATTGGCGGCGATTGGAATACACAACACGAGCGCTTTAATCCCCATGTCGCCTTTTGGTGCAGAGGCTACGATAGGACCTAGCAATGCGAGCATCATTACCGTTGTTGCGGTATTTGACATGAACATTGAGAACACGGCGGTGATAAGCATTAAACCCAGCATAATAAAGCGCGGTTCTGTGCCAAATGGTTTGAGCAGCACGCGAGCTAAATTGTTGTCGAGTTCGTATTTGGATGCGGATATCGCAAGAGCAAAGCCACCCATGAAAAGGATGATGATTGGTGACGAAAATGCACCGAAGATGTCGGTATATTTGATTAATTCACCGAGATCGTGTCCTGCTGGTGGGTTTCTAAATAGATGTAAACCCTTGTCGGAAATCATCACCAGTTCAAGCGCAATGATCAGAATTGACGTGGCGAATACTGGAACGGGTTCAAGCACCCACAGTAGAGCTGCTAGTAAGAATATCGCCAACAAGCGGTGTTGAATCAGCGTGAGGTCATCGATAGGTATGGAATCTATTGGCATGAATAACACGCCTAAGGGAATCGCAAAACAAATCAACAGCTTGACCAGAACGCCAATATTGAGTTTAGGCATGTACAAAGACCCCATGAATAAAATATCTTCAAATAGAGTAAGTTATCTGGATTTTTGGTACTTGGAGACGGGTTGTAAAATCGAAAAGTTGTTTAAGGTTTCGACAGTTGTTTTGCTTTTGGTCAATATTTCATCTGGGCAATTAGAGGCAAGAGTGAGAAGCAGCAGGTGGCTGGGCAGGGGGGAGGATTGAGGTTTGAAAGCTTGGGTTGTTAGAGCTTGAGTAGGAAACGAATTGGTAGAGTTCAGAAAAAGGCGCGTTCTTCTCTGATATAGAAAAAGTAACGCGCCTTTAAACTAAATGAGTTAACTCAGATCGTTAAGCTTGGTCAGTGTTCTCTGCTGAATCAACAGCTTCAGTCTCAACGTCTTTACCCGCAATGTGCGCGAAAGGAGTGCCTAGAACGGTTTTCTCACCATTCTGCATAGTGTCGTCAAACTTGATTGCATCTTTAGCGAACAGGTTGATAACCGTTGAACCAAGCTTGAAGCGACCCATCTCTTCGCCTTTCTTCAAGATAATAGATTTATCACCTTGTGCTGGGTAATCCCACTTGTAAACCGAGTTACCGCGAGGTGGCGTGATGGTGCCAGCCCATACTTGCTCGATGCTACCTACGATAGTTGCACCAACCAGCACTTGTGCCATTGGGCCAAACTCAGTATCAAAGATACAAACCACACGTTCGTTACGTGCGAATAGGTTTGGAACGTTCTCTGCCGTTAACGGGTTAACTGAGAACAGGTCTCCGGGAACGTAGATCATCTGACGCAGTGTGCCGTCGCATGGCATGTGCACACGGTGATAATCACTTGGCGACAAGTAAAGCGTTGCGAATTCACCGTCTTTAAACTCATCGGCTAGGTCTGCATCACCACCAAGCAACTCACGTGCTGAGTAGTTATGGTTTTTAGCTTGAATCAGTTGACCATCAGTAATTGGGCCAAACTGACTTACACGTGCATCAGCAGGGTGAACAATAACAGAGTCACCTTCTGCGATAGGGCGCATGCCTTCTTTCAATTCACGTACGAAGAATTCATTGAATGTCTTAAAGTGTTTTGGATCGCTATGCAGCGCTTCATCCATGTTCACTTTGTATTGCTTGATGAACCAGTTAATGATCGCTGTCGTTAAACCACCCGCTTTAGCAGACGCCAGTTTACCAACTAAACGAGTCAGGCCATGTTGTGGGATCCAGTACTGCAATCCAACTTTAATCTTATCCATTGTATTAATTTTCCAATGCTAATTGTTTTTCAATTAAATCTGTCGATGACGGTTTAGGGCGCGAGATGTTACTTAAGTTCGCGCCAATTGTCAGTAAATGCACACATTTGTTCACAAAAACGCGATTAGAGATCGGCTTTCTTGCTTCGTGAGTACTGACGGTTATCTTTGTTGTCAGCCATTGTTTCAATAATGCGATGGTAGCTAGCAAAACGTAAGCGGCTAATTTTTCCGTCTTCAACGGCTTCACGCAGAAGACATCCTGGGTCGTCATTGTGTTTACAGTCGCGGAACTTACAGCCACCTAGGTATGGCTTGAATTCAATGAAAGCATCTGTGACTTCATCGGGTTCTAAATGCCATAGGCCGAATTCACGTACCCCTGGGGAATCGATAAGATCACCACCAGAAGGGAAGTGATACAAACGCGCTGCTGTGGTGGTGTGTTGACCCAGTCCTGAGTTTTCAGAAACTGCGCCTTCTTCAATGTCCAATGTTGGCATCAGTGCATTCACTACGCTGGATTTACCTACGCCAGATTGACCAACGAAAATGTTGATACGATCTTTCAGTTCAGCTTCCAACTCTTTGATGCCGTAACCCGACTCTTTACTCACAAACATGACTTTATAGCCGATTTTCTCGTATATCTTCAGTGTTTCGCGGTATTCGCTAATTTGTTGTTCTGTCAGCAAGTCGACTTTATTGAGTACAACTAAAGGGGCGATATTCACCGTTTCAGAGGCGATCAAGTAGCGGTCGATGATATTAAGTGATAGCTCTGGTAGTACAGCTGAAACGATAACCATTTGGTCTACGTTTGCGGCAACCGGTTTGAGGCCGTCATAGTAGTCAGGGCGAGTTAGCATTGATGTTCTTGGCTCAACGGCTTCGACAACACCGGAGATGCCAGCCATTGACTCAAGCCCTGCGCGCCAAGTTACTCGGTCACCAGAAACTAAAGTCTCAATACTACGGCGTAAGTTACAACGGTGAACTTCGTTGGTTTCAAGATCTTCGATATCGGCATGTTGACCAAAGCGCGTAATCACGAGTCCGCTTTTTGTTCCGCCAAGCATGTTCTCGTCCCATTGGATAGAATCTTCTTTCTTGAGTCGCTTGTTCTGGTTGCTACGTACGCGACGTACCTGACCTTTGGTTAACTTCTTTTTTTTAGCCACAATTTTTCACTTAACACATCTAACTTGATGATTGGGAACTCAAACAGGATGTTGCTACTGCCATATGATTTCGATGGCTCTAAAGCTAGTTTGAGTATAGTTATTTGGGTATAGTACCTCTTTTATACATAAACAAATAGGCGACGCCTTATGTCCTTTAGCGATCAGAACCTGATTTGGGTTGATCTCGAGATGACAGGACTTGATCCTGAAACTCATAAAATCATTGAAATTGCTACTATCGTTACTGATAGTGAGCTTAATATCCTGGCTGAAGGACCTGTTTTGGCTATTCACCAACCTCAGAGTGAATTGGACAAGATGGACGAGTGGTGCACAACGACTCACACCGGTAGTGGCCTAGTGAAACGAATTCAAGACAGTACAGTTTCAGAGCAAGATGCCATTCAACAAACGATTGAGTTTCTGGAAAAATGGGTACCAAAAGGTAAGTCACCAATTTGTGGCAACAGCATTGGTCAAGATCGCCGATTCTTATACAAGCATATGCCAGAGCTGGAAGAGTACTTCCACTACCGTTATGTTGATGTTAGCACCCTAAAAGAGCTGACTCGCCGTTGGAAGCCTGAAGTGTTAGATGGTTTTTCTAAGTCGGGAAGCCACCTTGCATTAGACGATATTCGAGAGTCTATTGCTGAGCTGCAGTACTATCGAAAAACGATTATTAACATCTAATCAGATCAAATGTTCACGTTTATCTAACTTTTCAGGGACATAAGAGCTATTTTTTTTGCAAATATGTGTGCTTTTACAGCAGTTGAGTAAAAACTTGCTGATTTTTGCATTAAGGACTTGCATCACAAAAAAATGCTCTTATAATTCGCAGCCCTGAACGGCGAAAGACGTTTTCAGTTTGCGATACTAGCTCAGTTGGTAGAGCGCAACCTTGCCAAGGTTGAGGTCATCGG
>NZ_JBFSTC010000101.1:0-20301 GCF_041466605.1 Vibrio sp. 10N.247.310.17
TCTCGTATCTCGTATCTCGTATCTCGTATCTCGTATCTCGTATCTCGTATCTCGTGTTTCTATAGCGCTTTTTGAGTGAAAAACTGTTTGTCTTCCCAGCGAAGTATCGTCAAGTCTCCCCCCCACACACACCCAGTATCAAGTCCAATTACATCTTTTCCGTTATAGCCTTCAAGCGCAGCCCAGTGTCCAAAAACAACGGTTTTATCGAGCTTTATGCGTTGCGGAAGGTCAAACCATGGCACTAGTGGTTCATCGGTAATTTCATTCGGTGGTAGCTTACATGCCATGTCGAGTCGGCCATCTTCAAAACAGAAGCGCATTCTTGTCAGGCTATTGATCGCATAGCGATAACGTTCGATGTCTTGCAACTCGTTGTTCCAGAGATCTGGCGTGTTGCTGTACATGTTCTCAATAAGCCACTGCCAACGGTCCGATTTCAGTAATGACGTTATCTCTCGATTCTCTGTACGTGCTTGTTCTAAGTCCCATTGAGGTGAGATGCCCGCATGTGTCATGACAAACTCAGGGTGTTCTTGCATCAAGGGTTGTTGTCTTAACCATTCCAGCAATTGGTCACGGTCTTCAGCATCAAGAATTGGTTGAGTCTTGTCTTTTGGTTTGGCTGAAAAGAGGCCTAAGGAGACCGCAAGTAGATGTAAATCATGGTTACCCAATACCACCTTCGCTGAACTGCCAAGGCTACGAACAAAACGTAACGTCTCTAAGGATTTAGGGCCACGAGCAACTATGTCTCCGGCGACCCATAACGTATCTTGTTGTTTATCAAAGTTGATGGTTTCAAGCAGTAACTGAAGTTCGTCGAAGCATCCTTGGATGTCTCCGACAATATAATTCGACACAGCATTTTCCTGTAAGTGGTAGATGTGTACTAGTTAAGAATATTGGGGATGGCCAGTCTAAATGGGTCGACTTCTGTTATGAAATCAATGCCTTTATGATCGGTCATTACATAGTGTCCCTGCATGACTCCCACTGGGGTTTCGATGACGGTGCCACTGGTGTATGTGTATTCGTCATTGGCTTCAATCACAGGTTGCTGTCCAACCACGCCATCACCTTCTATGGTGAGTTGTTTACCGTTGGAATCAGTAATCAGCCAGCGACGAGACATAAGTTGTACTGTTGTTTTACTTAGATTTTTGATGGTAATGATGTAAGCGAAAACGTAGCGATTCTTAGATGGCTCAGATTGTTCTTCAATATATTTAGAATGAACTTGGCATTTGATACAAGGCGTAGATATATCCATATTCGCACCTTTTGTTGTTGGTATGCTTTAAGTATTACATAAAAAATAGGCTCCTCACCGAAGTGTAGGAGCCTTTTTCGATTATTTATCAGCGTTGTGACTGTCGTGCAACCAGTTCGCCATATCGACAAACTGTTCGAGCGTCAGGTTCTCAGGGCGCATGCCAGGGTTTACACCTAGCTCTTCAAGCACTTCCTTGTCAATTAGGCTCTTGTAGCAGTTACGTACTGTTTTACGACGCTGGTTAAAGCCTTCGCGACATACGCGATCTAACCACTTAAGATCTTTTGCCGGGTAAGGCAGTACTTCATAAGGCTGAAGGCGAACGACTGCAGAGTCTACTTTCGGTGGCGGAACAAATGCTGTTGGTGGCACTTCTAAAACAGGAGTGACTTTACAGTAATATTGAGCCATAACCGTTAGACGACCGTAAGCTTTAGTACCAGGACCCGCTGCTAATCGGTTAACGACTTCTTTTTGAAGCATAAAGTGCATGTCTTGCACGTCTTTATGGAACTCAAAAAGGTGGAACATCAATGGTGTAGAGATGTTGTATGGCAAGTTACCGAAGATACGCAGCTTGTTGTTTGGCTTAACAAGTTGTTCGAAATCGAACTTCATTGCATCGCCCTCATAGATCGTTAACTTTTCAGTAAGATCAGGGTGATTACGCAGACGTTCAGCAAGATCTCTATCCAGTTCAATTACTGTGAACTTGTCGACAAGCTTGCCAACAGGCTCAGTAATTGCGCCCAGACCAGGGCCGATTTCTACTAAGTTCTGGCCTGGTAGTGGGTTAATACTCGATACGATTCCATCAATAATGTATGGGTCGTTAAGGAAGTTTTGACCAAAACGTTTACGCGCTTTGTGCCCTAAGTGGACATCATTTCTCATTGCTTTTTCTCTACTAATTCAATGGCGTGCGTGAGCGCTGTTCTAAAGCTCCCTGTATCGGCTTGGCCTTTCCCTGCCAAGTCTAAGGCGGTACCGTGATCGACTGATGTGCGAATAAACGGTAAGCCAAGCGTGATGTTCACTGAGCGACCAAACCCTTTGTATTTCAATACCGGGAGTACTTGGTCGTGATACATACCTAAAACAGCATCTGCATCTTGCAAATATTTTTCATTAAAGATGGTGTCTGCTGGCAATGGGCCAACTAAATTAATACCATCTTTCTGGCGAATTTTTTCTAGCGTAGGGGTGATAGTTTCTATCTCTTCACGACCCAAACAACCATCTTCACCAGCATGTGGATTCAAACCACACACGTAGATAGTTGGTTTCTCAATAGCAAATTTTTCAACCAAGTCTTTATGCAGAATAGCAATGATTTGCTCTAATCTGTCTTCGGTCACTGCTTGAGATACATAAGCTAGCGGGATGTGCGTTGTTACTAGAGCAACACGCAGCCCTTCTGTTGCCAACATCATCACGACAAGTGGAGTATTGGACTTCTCTGCAAAGAACTCGGTATGGCCACTAAAAGCAACGCCAGCTCGGTTAATTACACCCTTGTGAACAGGGCCGGTGACAATAGCATCAAATTCATCATTCATACAGCCAATTGCTGCGGTTTCTAAAGTATTTAATACGTAATGACCGTTAGCCTCGTTGAGTTGGCCTGCAACTGCTGTTTCAGTTAGTGGAACGTGTTTCACAACCAATGTTCCAGATCGTTGAGGTTGCTTAGGAGCTGTTGAATCGTAATCCAACAGCTCAACCTCAATCCCTAACATTTCAGCTCGCTCTGCTAATAGGCTTTTATCCGCACAAACCACGAGCTGATGTGGCCAGCTTTCTTGGGATAATGCGAGAGTTAAATCTGGCCCTATTCCAGCCGGTTCACCTGCTGTAATGACAAGGCGTTTAGTTGTCATCTTGGTCATCCTCGACCACTTCAACAAAGGCGCTAGCTCTTACTTCTTGCAGCCAAGCACCAACTTCTTCGTTGAACTTACGGTTAAATAGAATTTGATAAGCTTTGTTTTTCAATGCTGAATCGGTACGGTCGACTTCGCGACGGTCTAGTACTTCAACAATGTGCCAACCGTGCACGGTTTTGAATGGCGCACTGATTTTACCTTCAGGTAACGTTTCTACTTGGTGCTTGAATTCAGGTACGTATAAATCCGGAGTTTGGTAGCCTAACTCACCATCTTGTACTGCTGAACCTGGGTCTTGGCTGTATTGCTGTGCAAGGTCACCAAAGCTCGCTTCACCTGCGTTTACACGACGAGTGATTTCTTCAAGCTGCTCTTTCGCACCGTCATCACTCAAGATAACCGTTGGCTTAATCAAAATATGACGTGCATTAACTTCGGTAACTGCAACGGTTTCCAAACCTTTTACGTCTTCAATTTTTAGAATATGGAAGCCAACACCACTTCGGAAAGGGCCGATGATGCTGCCTTTGTTCTGCATTTTTATTTGATCTGCAAAAATCGTAGGCATCTCTTCTTTACGCATCCAACCCCAATCACCACCTTGCAGTGCTTTAGGGCCTTTAGAGTAAGTATAAGCCATGGTGCTGAAGTCTTTGCCGTTGTTTAGCTCTTCCACTAAATCAGTCGCTTGTGCTTCCAATTCTTCTTTGGTTTGGTCGTCATTGAATCGCAGTTGAATGTGGCCAATTTTGTATTGAACCGTCGCATTGGTTTCTTGCGCTAAGATGTCCGCTAGGTTGTCAACTTCTGCAGGAAGGATATTAATACGACGACGAACCAAGGCATTGCGCGCTTCACTTGCCGCAATCTCTTTTCTTACTTGCTCACGAAATGCATTGTAGCTCAGGCCTTCTTCAGCAACCGATGCTGTAAGTTGTTGCACTGTTTGGTTGTTATCTTTGGCAATGCCTTCAATCGCTTGATCCAGTCGAGCATCATCAATTCGAACCCCAATACGTTCCGCTTCTTGGGTCTGAATTGTATCGATGATCAACTTTTCGAGTACTTGTTCATTGAGCACGTCTTGTGATGGTAGTGTTTGCCCGCTTTTCTTCGCGTTTGCACGCAGTGTTTTCATTGAAGTATCAATGTCACTTTGTAAGATCACGCCCTCGTTGACGATTACTTTTACGCTATCGAGTTCAACTGGTGCGGCATAGCTTGTTGATAAAGTACAAGCGGCTGCGATAGCTATTAATGTGCGTTTCCACAATGTCATGTGTAATCCTTTATATTTACCGATGTTTTATCAGTAAAGAAAGTTAGTTGTTTAAGAAGAATGGGCGACCGTAGCTGAGTGCGTTACCTGAGCTTGTTTCACTTACTTCGCTTGAGTCTGAGCCTATGTTGGTACCAAAGCCAACAATACCGAAGTTAAAGCCAAAGTTTTTCTCGTATACTGGTGTCGCATTCGATGTGTTGATGTAATCACCTTCCCATCTACGTAATTGGTTACTATAGGTGAAGCCGATATACCAACAATCTGACTTGTAATTGAGTTTAGCTAACCACTCAAGGTTCTCTTCGGTTGTTAAATCATAGAAGTACTGAGCGCTGGCACTCCACTTACGTGAAATCTGGTAGGCTCCGAGTAATCCTGCTTGAGATATACCATCTTTAGTAATCGATCCAACATTAAAATCAACAGTGTCTTCGATATACTCTTTGGTTACGTAGCGGTAGTTGGTTTGGATATAACCACCAGAAAAACGGTACTCAATGGTGCTGTTGGCTAGTTGCATTGCTGTGGTGTCGATGTCGTACTGCACACCACCATGATAAAACAGGTAGTCGTCGTAATTAAAGTCGACTTCTACAGCCCAAGATGAGTAATTCGAGTTCTTATCTTTAGTATCAAGTGTTAGATGTTGTTTCGTATCTTTGTCGATATAAAAGATTTGTCCAAAAGACACATTGAGTCGCTCTTTATACTCATCATCAAAGAAACGAGATGATGCACCGTAGCTTACTTGGTTAGCTGCAGCGATGCGGTCTACACCACTGTATTTACGGCTTCTAAAGAGACCATAATAATCAGTCTGCAGAAGTGTCGTATCGTAAAGACCAATGTTGTTTTGATCTTCTTTTGGTACGTACAGGTATTGAACTTGGGGTTCTAGAGTTTGAGTGTAGTTACCAATGACCTTGGTATCTCTTTCTAAAACGATACCTGCATGACTCCTAAATTCAGGGATTACTCGACTTACTGATTTTTCTAAATCTTTATATTTGTCACTTGTGGTATCAACACCATCAAGATCTTGTTGGTAGTAAGTACCAAGCAGTCGGGCTTCTGTGGTCCAAGTCCCCCAAGTGTTGCCTACAGGGATTGTAATTCCAGGCTCAACGTGAATACGAGTTGCTGATGGTTTGCCTTTTGCATCGGTATCAAACAGAGACACATGGCTGATCAGATCGAAGTCTAAATACTCCGTTACCTCAGGGGCATAATAGTTGTATTCAAGCTGTGGGAGCAGGCGGTAAGGGAGGTTGTTTTTTGAGTTTGTAAGAACCTGAAAGTCTCGCACAAGTACAGAGGCATCCCAATTTTGAGATCGATAGGTTGCTAGCCCTTCTTGAAGTAACTGACCGTCCTCACGGTTACCAATGCCGCTTCCGTTGACATCTGTGAAGTACTCGATATCGCCAACTTTTGAGTAATCAATTTCAAACAACCAAGATTCTTGGAATATTCCTGAGTGATAAAGTTGAGCCCCCCAACGTTTGCCTTTCTCTGGGTATTTTTTGTCATCAGGCAAGTATTCTGACTTAATTATCCCTGAACCAAAATCGCTTAAATATCTAAATTCACTGTTAAGCTGAGTACCACGCTCTTTCATGTGTTTAAAGGTGGTTTTCAGATCATATTCTGGTGCCAAGTTCCAATAAACCGGGATCTCAAATTCAAAACCATCACTTGAGCCATATGATACCGTCGGATATAAGAAACCTGTTTTACGTGTATCACCAATCGGAACGGTTAAGTAAGGCAGGTAAAAAACAGGAACACTCTGAATTTCAAATCTTGGATTGTAGAACGTAGCCTCTTCTTCATTTTGGTCGACATCGATACTTGATGCTCTTAGTCGCCATGCATTGTCGCCAATAGGGCAAGAGGTGATTGAGCCGTCTTCGATTTCATAGACGGCTTTACCTGTATTCGCGATATAAACCGCCTCTCCTCTGCCTTGCTCACAGAGGAATTCATAATTGGTATTTTCGAGCGTCATTTCATCGGTAGTCAGATTATTGGTTGCTCTTTCTGATACTGATTTAATTTGACCATCGCTAAAGTTTACGTTGCCTTCAGCTACAACGATATTTTCTTGTTGGTGAAGCGTTACATTGTCGGCAAGGATGGTTTTGTTTCCTTGGGTAACTCTTACATCACCTGAGTAGATTGCCTTGTCACCATTGATCGCTTCTAAACGATCTGACTCAACGTGAGCTGGCAGTTGTGTATCGTTTTCTGATACGGGTTGAACTCTGCATTGGTCGATAGGATCTTTCGAGGGTTTGATCAAGCATTGACCTATAGCGGGCATTTCCTGCACACTATTATCGGTGGTTGTTTCAGCTTGAGTTGTCGATACGTATAATGCCGTACTTATAGACGCGGCTAACAAGGTGCGGGAAAAAGATTGCATGAAGTTGAACTATCCTGTGTCACTAGATGAAGGGTTGATCTAGTATCAATCCAATTAATAAAGCATTTTCCTTATGATAAAGGAAATATTAGCATTCAGCATCATCAGACAGCATTACTCAGACAAAATTCATAGATAGAGAACACATAATGCAAATATTTGGCAAAATTTTGGGCGCTTTTTTTGGTTTTTTATTTGGGGGGCCGCTCGGTTTAGTTTTTGGCCTATTTTTAGGGCACCAATTTGATAAAGCTCGCCGATTGAACCAATCGGGCTTCAATAGCTCTGGTTTTGGACGAGGTCCAAGCCAAGCTGAAAGGCAAAACGAGTTCTTTAAAGCGGCTTTTGCGGTTATGGGACATGTTGCTAAAGCCAAGGGACAGGTAACTCCGGAAGAGATTCAGCTCGCTTCTACAATGATGGAGCGCATGAACCTGCATGGCGAGCAACGTAAAGCGGCGCAAGATGCGTTTCGTGATGGCAAAGAAAGTGACTTCCCGTTAAGCGATGTGCTTGAGCGTGTGAAGATCTCATCGGGCGGCCGTTTTGATCTTCTGCAGTTCTTTTTAGAGCTACAGGTATCCGCAGCATTTGCTGATGGCAGCTTGCATCCTAGTGAGCGCCAAGTTCTGCATAAGATAGCGCAAGGTCTTGGCTTTTCTGCAGAACAACTAGAACGCCGTTTACAGATGCAAGAAGCTGCATTCCGTTTTCAACAGCAGGGTGGAAGCTTTGGTGGTCATCAAGGTCACGGGCAGTCATCTGGTTGGCAACAGGCTTCGCAACAAAACCAATTGGCCGATGCGTTTAAAGTTCTTGGTGTGAGTGAAAGTGCCGAGGGTAAAGAGGTGAAGAAAGCTTACCGCAAGCTGATGAATGAACATCACCCAGATAAACTGATGGCGAAGGGTTTACCGCCTGAGATGATGAATGTTGCGAAAGAAAAATCGCAAGAAATTCAAAATGCTTATGACTTGATAAAGAAGGTCAAAGGTTTTAAGTAATCGAACATTAGATCGAGTAATAACAAAGTTACTCGGTTTTTTATTAAAGGGAATTATATGACGGTAATGTATCAGGATGTTCTAGAGTTTTGGTTCGATGAGTTGACGCCTAAAGATTGGTTTACTGGCGGCGCCGAGATTGACACTTTGATAGAGTCTCGATTTTCTGAATTGCATAAAGCAGCCATTCAAGGCGAGCTATTTGAGTGGCGACAAAATGCAGAAGGGCGCTTAGCTGAAATTATCGTGCTTGATCAGTTTTCTCGAAATATTGGTAGAAACAGTCCGACAGCTTTTTCGGCTGACCCGATGGCGTTAGTTCTAGCGCAAGAGGCGGTAGCGGGTGGTTTTGATCACCAGCTTAACGAGCAACAAAAAAGCTTCCTGTATATGCCTTATATGCACAGTGAATCTTTGTTGGTTCATGAACAAGCCGTGGAGCTCTTTTCTCAAACGGGGTTAGAACATAATCTTGATTTTGAGTTTAAGCACAAGGTTATCATTGAGCAGTTTGGTCGCTATCCGCACCGTAATGAGGTGTTGGGACGAGAATCTACTGCCGAAGAAATTAAGTTCTTACAGCAACCGAGTTCAAGTTTCTAGTTCTAGAAACTGTCAAATAGATCAAAAGAGGCGAGTGGTTTTTAAACAACTCGCCTCTTTTTTGTTTAGCTTAATTCATGAGCTTTAACGTTAAAACTAGTTTGCTTGGTTAAGCGACCAGTCGTAGTCATAACTGATATTTTGAGTATTGGTTACTGCTTCTGTTCGATATTGGTCTAAGTGCTGAATGAGCTGTTTCTCTGTACCAAAATCCACAGCAAACCATTCGTAAATCGATGATAGTTGTAGTTTGCTGTTGCTAACCAATACACCCTTATCACTGTTTACATACTCAGATGCAGCAAGCTCCAATAACATATCAGTCTTGTCAGCAGTAAAGGCCTGAGGTTGTAAGTTAGGGCAACCCAAACTCGCACAATTCACCGCATAATGAGTGCGCGGATCTTGCCAAATCGGTCTTAGGATTCGATGTTCAATGTCATTGAGTGTCAGTGACTTCCCGTTAACGCTTACCACATCATCTCCCCATGGTCCGAAACTAAATAGACCACCGAGTTTAGTGATGGATTTTATTGGGTAGGCATCAAGAATTAAATCGACAGTCACGGCGTTATATAGATTAACCCAGTAGGCATACTGCTCCGCTTTTGAATAGTCGAGCGGATTAACCTGTTCTAATCTCTTGATGTACTGCTTGAGTTTGGTCTTATCGGCAGTGTTCACTGCTTGGTAGCGAACTAGGGTATTTTGACCTTGTTGAACTAAGTAGTTGTCGAGGAATAGCTGCCAATCTTGATGAGGTACCTGTTCTAGATTGGTTTCGTTGCTTCGATTCCAGTATGGCCAAAGATCGGATTTCGGCGCAGACCAAGCTAAGGTTGAGAAAAGTAGGCTGACAATAAAAAGTAGTTGTTTCATGGCATTCTCCTGATGACTGACTACTAAGACCTTATGCTTTACGATTTTCTTTCATGGCTCTTAAGTTAAATAGCGGAACTTATCTAAATAAAGGGTTGAGTTTAATAAAGACGTTGAGTTAAATAAAAGATTGAACCAAATAAAAAAGGTTGGCGCTAGGCCAACCTTTTATATGAACACAAAACTGTGTGACTCTACTTCAAGACTTCTTTACTTCAGGAAGCTAGGAATCTTAGCTTCAAACTCTGAAATCTTATCTGCGTGTTGAAGCGTTAGGCCGATGTTATCTAGGCCATTCAGCAAACAGTGACGACGGAACTCATCAATCTCAAACGAGTACTCTTTTCCATTCGCACTGACTTTCATTGCTTCTAAATCAACGTCGATCTCAGCGCCTTCGTTTGCCTCAACGAACTGGAATAGTTCATCGACTTCCTGTTCTGTCAGACGAACAGGGACCATCTGGTTGTTGATCGAGTTACCGTAGAAAATATCTGCAAAGCTTGGCGCGATCATCACTTTAATACCGTAATCGGCAAGCGCCCACGGTGCATGTTCACGAGATGAACCACAACCAAAGTTTTCACGAGCGAGAAGAATTGAAGCGCCTTTATAGCGGGGTGCGTTCATTACAAACTCAGGGTTTGGCTGTTGGCCTGCATCATCAAGGAAGCGCCAGTCGTGGAACAAGTGCTTACCAAAACCGATACGGTTCACTTTCTGTAGAAACTGCTTTGGAATGATCGCATCAGTATCGATGTTGGCCGTATCTAGAGGAACGACTAATCCGGTGTGTTGTTGAAAACCTGACATGTTAAATCCTCTAATTAAAGTTCACGAATATCGACAAAGTGACCAGCGATTGCTGCTGCGGCTGCCATTGCTGGGCTAACTAGGTGCGTACGACCATCACGGCCTTGGCGACCTTCAAAGTTACGGTTTGATGTAGAAGCACAGCGCTCTTGTGGACCAAGGCGGTCGTTGTTCATTGCAAGACACATAGAACAACCTGGCAAACGCCATTCAAAGCCGGCTTCTTTAAAGATTACATCTAAGCCTTCAGCTTCTGCTTGTGCTTTAACTTGCTCAGAGCCCGGAACGATCAATGCTTGAACGTGTTTCGCTACTTGACGGCCTTTCGCTACTGCTGCTGCTGCACGCATGTCTTCGATACGCGAGTTAGTACAAGAACCAACAAACACTTTATCGACGTTATAATCCGATAACGATTTACCTGCTTCAAGACCCATGTATGCCAGAGCCTTTTCTGCTGAAGCTTTCTCAACAGGATCTGCAAAGCTTTCTGGTGCAGGGATTGGCGTGTCTACCGAGATAACCTGACCTGGGTTAGTGCCCCAAGTAACTTGTGGCTTGATGTCTGCTGCTTCTAATGTCACAACTGCATCGAATTCAGCGTCAACATCGGTTTTCAATGTGTCCCAGTATTCGATTGCTGCTTCTAAGTCTTCACCTTGTGGAGAGAACTTACGACCTTTGATGTACTCGTATGTCGTTGCATCAGGGGCGATTAAGCCTGCTTTAGCGCCAAGCTCGATTGCCATGTTACATACCGTCATACGACCTTCCATCGTAAGGTCGGTAATTGCCTCACCACAGAATTCAACCACGTAGCCTGTACCGCCAGCAGCCGTTGTTTTACCGATGATCGCTAGTACGATGTCTTTTGCCGTGATGCCCGCAGCAACCTTGCCTTTTACTTCGATCTTCATGGTTTTAGCACGAGCTTGTTTTAGCGTTTGCGTTGCTAGAACGTGCTCAACTTCAGAAGTACCGATACCGAATGCTAAAGAACCAAATGCACCGTGTGTTGCTGTGTGTGAGTCACCACATACGATGGTCATGCCCGGCAGTGTAATACCTAGCTCAGGGCCCATTACGTGAACAATACCTTGGTATTTGTGGTTTAGGTCGTAGAGCGTGACACCAAACTCTTCACAGTTCTTCGATAGTGTTTCCATTTGGATACGAGCCATCTCACCAGAAGCGTTGATGTCTTTGGTTTGTGTCGATACGTTGTGATCCATCGTCGCAAAAGTTTTGCCTACTTGGCGAACTTTACGGCCTTTTTCACGCAGACCATCAAAGGCTTGTGGCGACGTTACTTCATGGACTAAGTGGCGATCGATATAAAGAATTGGCGTTTCGCCCTTTGCTGCAACTGCAACGTGAGCGTCATAAACTTTTTCGTATAAGGTTTTTGCTTGCTGGTTTGTCGACATAGCTTTTCTTCCTTGGGATCATCAGTCCCAGTGTTTGTTTCGAGCCAAGTCATGCGGTTTACGATGACTTGGCTTGATATTATTCTTATGTACTTGCTTCAATCGGAGCATTTAGCTTATGAAGCTAAGATGTACTCAGCGATCTTGTCACCCATTTCAGAGGTAGTCAGTGCTTGGTTCTTACCTGCAAGGTCTGCCGTTAGCTCACCTGCAGAAAGTGCTTTAGATACCGCTGATTCGATGTCTTGTGCTGCCGCTTCTTCGCCTAGGCTGTAACGAAGCATTAGCGCTGCAGAAAGAATTTGCGCGACTGGGTTCGCAATGTTCTTACCTGCGATATCTGGTGCGCTGCCACCTGCTGGTTCGTATAGGCCGAAGTTGCTTTCGTTTAAGCTTGCAGAAGGAAGCATACCCATGGAGCCTGTGATCATTGCGCACTCATCAGAGATGATGTCACCAAAGATGTTTGAACATAGCATTACGTCAAACTGAGATGGGTCTTTGATTAGCTGCATGGTCGCGTTGTCGATGTACATGTGGTTTAGCGTGACATCTGGGTAATCTTTTGCGATTTCTTCAACCACTTCACGCCATAAGATAGAGCTCTGCAGAACGTTTGCTTTGTCGATTGAGTAAACGTTTTTGTTACGTAGACGTGCAGATTCAAACGCAATCTTTGCAATACGTTCGATCTCGTAACGGTGATAAACCTCTGTATCAAAAGCTTTCTCAGTTGCGCCTTCGCCTTCACGACCTTTAGGTTGGCCGAAGTAGATGCCGCCTGTTAGTTCACGAACTACAACGATATCGAAGCCGTTACCTGAGATGTCAGCACGCAAAGGAGAGAAAGACTCTAGACCTTTGTGGATTTGTGCAGGACGTAGGTTACAGAACAGTTGGAAGTGTTTACGTAGAGGAAGTAGGGCACCACGTTCTGGTTGATCGTTTGGTGGAAGGTGTTCCCACTTAGGGCCGCCAACCGAGCCGAAAAGTACCGCGTCAGATTCTTCACAGCCTGTTACTGTCGCTTCTGGAAGTGGACAGCCGTGGTTATCAATTGCGATACCACCAACATCATACTCTTCACGAGAAAAGCTAATCGCGTGCTTCTTTTCGATTGCGTCTAGCACTTTGTGTGCTTGCTGCATTACTTCTGGGCCAATGCCATCACCAGGTAGTACGGCAATCTTGTATGATTTATCAGTCATGTTAATCCTTTAATTCTTGTTACTGAGCTCTTTCGCTCGTTTTAAATTTTGTCCCTAAAGCCAACAACATCGGCTCTAGGGCTCTGTTATTGGGGTATTAAACTGTCGCGAATTTTTGCTGCTTCATTTCAGCAATGGTGTCTGCGCGTTGAATGCTATTGATAACGTGTAGCAACGCTTGACCAGAAGCTTCAACGATATCGGTTGAAACGCCCGTACCGTGGTACTTACGGCCTTTATAGTTAGCAATGATGTCAGCTTGACCTAAGCCATCTTCACCTTCACCTTTTGCAGTTAGGTCGAACTTATCCAACGCGATTTCGTAGCCTGTTAAGCGGTAGATACATTGGTATAAAGCATCAACCGGGCCGTTGCCGACAGCCGCTTCGCATTTCTCTTCATCACCACATTGCAGTTTGATGCTGGTGGTAGACATAACACTACCAGATTGTACGCTTAGGTAGTTAAGTTTATAGAAGTCATCTTCATCACGTAGATTCGCGAAGTGCATCAATGCTTCTAGGTCGTAATCGAACACTTGTCCTTTACGATCAGCAAGCTTCAAGAAGTCTTCGTACAATGAATCTAGGTTGTACTCATTGTCTTTATAACCCATCGCGTCCATGTGGCTCTTAACAGCTGCTCGGCCACTACGACTTGTTAGGTTTAAGGCTTTGTTTTTCAAGCCAATAGACTCAGGTGTCATGATCTCGTAAGTGTTCTTGTTCTTAAGCATGCCATCTTGGTGAATACCTGAAGAGTGGCTGAATGCGTTAGCACCGACGATTGCTTTATTGTCTTGAATCGGCATGTGGCAAAGTTGGCTAACCAACTTACTGGTACGGTGAATCTCTTTGTGATCCAAGCCAGTATGAACACCCAAAAGCTCTTGGCGAGTTTTGATGATCATTGCAATTTCTTCTAAAGAACAGTTACCTGCACGTTCGCCAATACCGTTGATTGTGCCTTCAATTTGGCGAGCGCCCGCTTGCACAGCAGCAATTGAGTTTGCAACCGACATACCTAAGTCATCGTGACAGTGAACAGAGATGATCGCTTGGTCGATGTTGGGTACGCGATCGAATAGCGTCTTGATAATGCCACCAAACTCATTTGGTACTGTGTAGCCCACTGTGTCTGGAATGTTGATGGTTTTCGCGCCTGCGTTAATCGCGGCTTCAACCATGCGACATAGGTTGTCGATAGGGGTACGGCCGGCATCTTCACAAGAGAATTCAACATCATCGGTATAGTTACGAGCGTGCTTGACTGCTTTCACTGCCATCTCTACTACGTCATCGTAGCTGCGGCGTAATTTGTCTTGTACGTGAACCGTTGATGTTGAGATGAAGGTATGAATACGGAACTGGTCAGCAACTTTAAGCGCTTCGGCAGCGGCATCGATATCTTTCGCTACGGCACGAGAAAGCGCACAAATACGGCTGTCTTTGATGTGTTTAGCGATGGTTTGTACTGACTCAAAATCACCCGGAGAAGAAATAGGGAAGCCAGCTTCGATAACATCTACACCCAGTCTCTCAAGAGCATAAGCGATCTGTAACTTCTCTTTTACCGTAAGGCTTGCAGCCAATGCTTGCTCGCCGTCACGTAAGGTAGTATCAAAAATTATTACTTGATCGTTCATGGGTGCTTCCTTATATCGATAATGAATCGATTGCTATCCAAATTATTATTAAGAATGATGTTCTTTTAAAAGTGCCAGTTACAAAAAAACCCGCTCAGTGCGGGTTTTAATATTTGTGTAGTTCTTGACCCACAACTTACCCGCGCGATTGGTTCACGATAAGGAGAAGTTTCAGCAGTAGAGAAGAAGAAAAAATCATTACACAAATATCCGTAAATAAACTGTTAACACCATATTTACCGTAATTTATTCTGAGCGTCAAACAAGAAAATCCAATATCAGCGTGCATTGGCAGTGTTTTGGTTTTGTTTGTGCTGTTTTTTGTTTAAGTGTTAGCGATATCAACTAAATGGTGGTTTTGTATTGGCGGGTTAGTTTATCGTTTGGCTGATGTGTAGGTTAAAACTTTGTAGTAAATATTTTTAATGGAACGATTCACCAAAAAAATCACAAGCGTGACTAAAGTAATTAATCAATTGATTAAATAGTGAGTAATTAATCTTCTACTGTTATGCCTGTTTATCTCTATAATTAATCGAATGATTAATTATAGAGATAGGTTGATGCCATGACAGCACGAAAAGCGGGGCGACCTCAACAGAACTTAGATGTTCGACAACTATTGATTGAGCATGCTCGTGATCTGTTTGTCGTTCAGTCATACGACAAGGTCTCGACACGCCTGATTGCTGATCGTGCGGGTGTGAACATTGCGATGATCCGTTATTACTTTGGCAGTAAGGCTGGATTATTTGAGGCGATGCTGCGTGAAACGCTACGACCGATGCAATTGCAAATGCAGAGATTGGTTGAAGAAAGCAGCCATGAGAACTTTCTTGATTTAATGCGGACTTACTATAAAGAGATGGTCAAGGTGCCCAAGTTTCCTCGCTTGATTGCTCAAGTGATGAATATGCCTCCCTCTGAAGTGCAAAGAGAGTTGCTCGAAAAGGTTTTTCTCGATGTCGCCAAGCCAGCCCAAGATGTCATTTTTGAAAAGCTGGTTGAACAAGGCATCTTAAAACAGAACATGGATCCAAAATTGTGTCGAGTTTCGTATATAAGCTTGATGGTGTTCCCCTTCATTGCTCCGCCCCCTCTATTAGCAATCCATGGTATTGAGATTAATGAAGAATTTCTTAACCGTTTAATCGAACACAACATTCAATTGATGACCGAAGGCTTTATCAACGCACCGAGCCCTTCTGCAGTGCAGGACAAAAGATAATGAAAATAAATAAAAAACTACTCTTCTTCCCAGCACTTGCGGTTGGTGTCATCGGCCTTGTGACTGCGATTAGCTTAAAGCCGGATCTGCCGACTAAGCCCGCGGGAGATAGGGCTCGTCTAGTCGAAACAGTTAGTTTAGAACAACAAATGATCGCGCCGTTGGCAGTGGGCTTTGGCAAAGTAGTCCCTAAAGTTGAATGGAAAGCCATTGCCGAGGTGACAGGGCAGATTGTTTATCGACATCCAGACCTAGAAAAAGGGCAGTTCATTCCAGCGGGTACTGAGGTACTTAAGATCGATCCCTTGGATTACGAGTTGAAGTTGGTACAAGCTGAAGCGGATCTTAAATCAAGCCAGACCTCATTAGCTAAATTGAATCAAGAAGAAGACAACCTGAATCAGACTCTTAAGATCGAAAAGAACCGCTTAGTGATCAGCAACAAAGAGCTACAACGTAAACAAGATCTGCGTAAGAAAGGGCTGACTTCTCAATCGGATGTCGACCTGCAACAACAAAGTGCACTGTCTCAACAGAAGCTTGTATTGGATATTGATAACCAAATTGCATTGATGCCAGATGAAAAGCGTGTTGCGGAAGCCGTGATTAAGGTGAATGTCTCTAAAGTAAAAGAGGCGCAACGCTCTTTAGATAAAACAACCATCACCCTACCTAGAGCGATGAGAATTGCGCAGGTTGATATTGAACAGAACCAAGTGGTTAATCTTCAGCAAGAGATGTTTGTTGCTCACGGGATTAAAGTTATGGAAGTTGAGGCGCAACTCTCTATTCACGATATGCAAACTTTAGCCTCAAGCTTTACTCTATTCCCTCGTGATGCCGCAGGCATACCAAACCCTTATGAAGCGCCGATCAAAGCAAGTATTCAGCTAAACAGTGGCAGCCTTAACCTCAATTGGCCTGCAAAGGTGGCGAGAATCAGTGAGACGGTTGATGAGAACCAAGCGACAGCAGGGATCATTCTTGAAATCGCTCAAGACTACTCACAACTGCAACCAGACAGCGCTCCTCCGTTGGTCAATGGTATGTTTGTTAAAGCGGAGATTGAAGGTGTCGCGAATCTGAGTTGGGTTGTGCCTGAGCGAGCACTGCATGGTGATAAGGTTTACCTGATGGACGACAATCAGCGTTTGCAAGTGGTGAATGTTGAAGTGCTTTATCGCAGAGACAATCAAGTGGTTGTGAGTGGTGAGCTACAAACGGGAGATAAACTAGTTCTCAATGATGTCCTGCCAGCAATCGAAGGCATGTTACTGAAAGAGTCGAACTCTGAAGAGGCTGAGCTTGAATCAGATACTCAGGAGAGTGCGTCATGATCAAGTTTTTCTCTCGGCACCCAACAGCAGCAAACTTGTTGATGCTTGGGTTGTTGATTTTGGGTATAAGCTCACTATCAACCATCAAACGTGAAACCTTTCCTGCCTATGATCCACCTTACATTATGGCGGCGATCGTTTATCCCGGCGCATCACCACAAGAAGTGGAAGAGAGCTTATGTGTGCGAATGGAAGATGCAGTAGACGGCTTAGCCAACATTGAAGAGACTCAGTGTGAAGCCATCGAAGGCAGCGCTCGTTTAATTCTCAAGTTAAATGAGAAAGCGGACATTGGCCGAATGCTGGTGGACGTTCAAACTCAGATCAACTCGATCAATGATTTCCCTAGTGAGATTGAATCTCCGGTTGTTCAAGAGTTGGATTGGAATGAACCGGTAGTTGATATCGCGATTACAGCCGAAACCTCATGGCCTGAACTCAAAGCTTACGCCGAAGATCTCAAACGAACCATGAAGCTCGATTACGACGTTTCTTTAGTCGAAGTTAGTGGTTTTTCCGATCACCAATATCGTGTCGAACTGGATACCCAAGCCATTCGCCAGTTGGGTTTGAGTGTCGGTGATATCGCCGACCAAATTGGCCGTCAGAATGTAAAACTGCCAAGCGGTAACGTTGAGACGCCAGACAAAAATTTTCTGATTCGTTTTGATGAAAGACGCATCACGCCGGTTGAATTGGAAAGTATTGTGGTTGGATCTGCGCCTAATGGCTCGGTGATTCGTTTGAGAGACATAGCCAAAATAACCGACCGCTTTGAGCTTGATGAACAGAAGGTTCTATTTGATGGTAAGCCATCTGCTCTGTTGAAAATCAGTAAGAACAAAGAAGATGATGCGTTACGAATTAAAGAGAACGTGACTCGATTCGTTGAAGATCAAAGCGCGATTGCGCCCGATGGCGTGACATTGCAAATGACCAACGATCTCTCGTCGGTACTTTGGGATCGTCTAACCATGATGGTGCGCAATGGCTGGCAAGGTATTGTGTTGGTGTTCGCAACCATGTGGCTGTTCTTCAGTTTACGATATTCATTCTGGGTTGCAGCAGGTTTGCCGGTAGCCTTCCTTGGTGGCTTGTTCTTAATGGCTAACTTGGGCTTGTCGATCAACATTATGTCACTGGTTGGTTTATTAATGGCGATTGGTATCATGATGGATGACGCCATAGTGATAGCCGAATCTATAGCTTCCCATCTGGATCGGGGGCAAAACGTTGACGATGCGGTGTACAACGGCGTAAAGAAAGTGCTTCCCGGAGTCTTGTCTTCTTTCCTAACCACGGTGTGTATCTTTGGTAGCTTGTTGTTCCTTGATGGTGAAATGGGTGCGGTGCTTAAAGCGGTGCCTCAGGTGCTTATCTTGGTGTTGTCGCTGAGCTTAATCGAAGCGTTTCTTATTCTACCAAATCACTTATCTCATTCATTACACAAAGAAAAAAATGATAAGCCAGCGCTGCGCTTTAAAGTCGTTCTGCTTGAGAAGTTTGAGAACTTTCGCAATACCACTTTGATGAACATGGTCGAGAAGGTCGTGACGTTCCGCTATGCCTTTATGGGCGGAGTGCTTACCCTGCTGCTGCTTTCGGTAGCATTGATTGCAGGTGGCGTTGTCAAATTCCAACCTTTCCCTGAGTTGGATGGTGATATTGCCGAGGCTCGCATCATTCTTCCACCGGGTGCATCACTGTCTCAAACCGAGAAAGTCGTCGATAAAATAGTCGCATCGGCTGAACGTTTGAATGAGCAGTGGAGTGAAGAGGTTGAGGACGGTAATAAATTGGTTGAGCATATCACCAGCCAATTCAATGCAAACGCAGATGCCAATGAATCAGGCCCACACTTAGCCACTGTGCGCTTAGACTTGCGTGGTGCAGAGAGTCGCAACACGGTGATCGATGATTTTATTGATGCATGGCGGGAAGACATCGGCGATTTGGCTGATCCTATCTCGCTAGTTTTCAAACAACCGACGATGGGGCCGGGCGGTCGTGCTATCGAGATCCGCGCCAAACATGATGATCTTGCCGCGTTGAAATCGGCTTCTTTAGATATTCAAGAGTACCTCAATCAGTTTGATGGTGTGCACGGCGTGCTTGATGACATGCGCATGGGTAAGGAAGAGATCTTAGTTAAACTGCGCCCAGGTGCTGAAACCTACAATGTGAATGGGCAGATGATTGCTTCCCAATTGCGTGCGGCCTTCTTTGGTCAGACTGCGGATGAAATCCAAATTGGGGTCGAGAACATTTCGATTGAGGTACGCCTTGATAAAGAACAGGCAGGGGATTTGCAGCAACTGGCTAACTTCCCAATCATCACTGCAGATGGCAGCCAGATTCCGCTAGCGACATTGGCAACGCTAGATTTCCAACGTAACTACGTACGAATCCAACGTATCGATGGGCTGAGAACCATCAGTATCTTTGGTGATATTGATAATAAGAAAGCGAGCTCTTCAGCAATTTTGGCTCAGTTCCAAAAAGATGAAGCCGCTAAGCTTATTCAAAAGTATCCGGGCTTACGCTTTGATTTTGAAGGGGAAGCCAAAGATGCGGCGAAGACCGGGGCCTCAATGGGTAAAGGCTTCCTATTGGGTTTATTCGGTGTGTTTGCGATTCTGAGCTATCAGTTCCGAAGCTACTTGGAACCGATCGTCGTAATGTTAGCGATTCCACTGGCCTTCATTGGTGTAGTTGTTGGTCACTGGCTGTTAGGGCACGCGTTAAGCATGCCGAGCATGATGGGCTTTGTGTCGCTTGCCGGAATCGTGGTCAATGATTCCATCTTGCTAGTGCAATACATTCGTCACCATGTTGATGAGGGAGATAGCGTTCATGACTCGGTGGTGAAGGCCAGTCGTGAGCGTTTCCGTGCGGTATTCTTGACCTCAATGACCACAGCGGCAGGTTTGCTACCGCTGTTGACGGAAACCAGCTTGCAGGCTCAGGTTATCCAGCCTCTGGTTATTTCAATTGTGTTTGGCATATTTGCTTCAACCTTACTGGTGTTGTTTATGATCCCTGCCGCTTACGCGATATTGGCTGACTTCGGGTTGGTGAAGAAGCATGAGCCATTAGCGCTATAACCTTTAGCGCTATTATCATTAGTCAGCACTATTATCATTAGCGAACGCTATAACCATTAACACGATAGAAGTAACGTTTGCTTGCTTATATAAAGAAGTGAAAACATAGAAGAATAAAGCGGCCTTGGGTCTAATGCCGTTCACTTAAGAGTGAACGGCATTTTTGTTCTTAGCATACCGTTGT
>NZ_JBFSTC010000102.1:0-19558 GCF_041466605.1 Vibrio sp. 10N.247.310.17
ATATCACTTACTACCGTTTTTGTTTTAAGTTCCCGCTAATCCGCGATGAACCATTAAAAAGGCATCAACAGCTGAGACGGCAGTAACTCAATCAGTAATAGCTCAGTCAGAAGCAACTAAGCCCGTAGAGGTAAAACCACAAGTCACTGCAAACACGACTTATCTGCAAGGTTTGAGTAAGACAATTCCTTTAGAAGACGTGCCAAACCTATGGGTGGATTTCTACCAGAACCTCGAATCCGATGACGAAGAGGTCGCACAGCAACAGCAACAGCAACAGCAAGTCATCGTCGTCTATCAAGACATCAGCTTAGATTTCAGCGAAGCAACAATCATGATTGGCTTCCCGACTCAGCAATCAAAATTAAATAAAAACAAGCTCTTAATTAAGCTCCCAAACAAAGTCAAAGGCACGCTTCTACTAGGTAAAGGCGAACATACCGAACAGGAATTAGCACAAGCTTGGGAAGGTATCGCGATATTAAAAGAAGTGGACATGGTTATAGAGCACCACCAACTCAATCAGCATGGGTTGCCAGATTCTAGCGAGTTATACGTCTATTATAAGAACAACCAGTAAAGGATTTAGTTATGGATTTCACTATGGATAGCATTGGGAATTTTCTCTCTCAAACATTCACAGAAACGAGCATCATCCTAACCGAAACTTGGGTAGATGATAATTTTCTGCTGCTTGCTCTGGCTCTGTTTATCTTTGAGCTTATCCGCTATGCCTTTAAGAAAAAACTCAGCTGGAATATGTTGGGAGACAGCGCGACTAACTTAGTCACTCTGTTCTTCTTGTTGGTTACCGTTTTCTTTGTCGGGTTAGCCTATGTCGGCGCGTTTGTTTACGCCTACGAGAATTTCAGCCTAACTCAGCTACCGATATCCGGTTGGACAATTCTGGGTTGCTTGATCTTGGCCGATCTCGCGTACTACTGGGAGCACCGATTCTTGCACAGCAACGGTTTAGCATGGGGAACGCACTCAGTTCACCATAGCTCGCCTTACTTTAATATCTCGGTCGCTTACCGCTTTGGGCCTTTGGATTGGTTCTTCCCGTTCTTCTTCCACTTGCCGTTAATTCTGCTCGGCTTTAATCCGTTTGTGGTTCTGATGTGTGAAACCTTTGTTCAACTGTTTCAAACACTGCTGCACACTGAAACCGTTAAACGCTTGCCTCGCCCAGTTGAAGCGGTATTTAATACGCCTTCACACCACCGAGTGCATCACGCAACCAACAAGCAGTATCTTGATAAGAACTATGCAGGCATCTTCATTATTTGGGACAAGATGTTCGGTACCTTCGCTAAAGAAGAGGAAGAAGTCAGATATGGCGTGTTCCCGAGAATCAACTCTGTGAACCCATTTAAGGTATATTTCCACGGCTACGTTAAACTGTGCCAACAGTTATGGCATGCGCCAAATTGGAACTACCGACTACAACTTCTTATTCAGCCGCCTATCTGGGCCTGGAAAAGAGAACGAGAAACAAAGTAAGGACACTTATGAGCATTAACGCCCTGTTGATTGAAGACGACAGCGACTTGGCAGAAGCCATTGCAGACTATATGGAACTCGATGGGTTCGAATTCGATTTTGCTTACAATGGCAACGCGGGCCTAAATCTCGCTTTAGAGGGGCGTTATGACATCATCTTAACGGACATCAACATGCCTAAAATGGATGGGCTTGATGTCTGTCAATCTCTTCGACAACAAGGCGTGACCACTCCGATTCTCATGTTAACGGCAAGAGACACATTAGAAGACAAGATCGCGGGGTTCGAGGTAGGTTCGGATGACTATCTAGTGAAGCCTTTTGCGATGGAAGAACTCAAAGTACGGTTGATGGCACTAGTGCGCCGCGCTCAAGGCTCCGTGACGTCACTGTCTGTGGCAGACCTCAAACTGGACTTGGACAAGCACCAAGCTGTTAGAGACAGCAAGCTATTGAAGCTGTCCCCAGTTTGTTGGCGAATGCTTGTGATGTTAGTGCGAAACAGCCCTAACGTGGTGAGCAAAGCCAAGCTTGAAGAAGCATGGGAAGATGAAATGCCAAGTTCGGATAGTATGAAGGCGCACTTGTTTAAACTTCGACAAGTGGTTGATGCGCCCTTTGACTCAAAGCTAATCCACACGGTTCATGGTATTGGCGTGGTCTTGCATGAGGAGCAGTCATGAAACAGGCAAACATGAACCGAGTCAGTATTAAGCGCGACATCTACCTCTATTTATTTGGCATCGTCGTGCTGCTGACTGCCATCTACAGTTTGATGGTTTCACAGAGCTACCACATTGGCCTTAATGAATCGGCAAAATATGGATTCTTGTATGAATTGGAAGTCGCAGAACAACGTTACATCGAAACAGGGCAATTACCAGACTATCAAAACCCGACATTCCAAGCCTTTCTAACCTATTCGGAGCTGCCCGCTAAATTTCAACAAGCCTTTGATTGGAAAGCGTTTGATAACGACGCTATTTATGATCATTACCAGCCTTCACCTAACAATAAATCAGGGCAATACCTCTATGCCGCCAAACATCAAGTTTCTGGTAAAGACGAAGCCTTGTACATCATTTCTGAGTACGATGAAGCCCTCTACTTGAATCTGTTCGAGCTCAACCCACCCGATTCCGTGAACCAAATTAACAATGCCTTCATTGCCATCGGCGCCCTTTTACTCTTGGTGTTTTTGATCATTCGCCTTTTGATACACCGAGTCACCAAACCGATTATTACGCTATCAAAATGGTCTGAATCTCTGGATGTGGACGACACTGAAGGGCTGACTCAGTTTCGATACAAAGAAATCGACCAGTTGGCTTCGCAGCTTGTTAAGAGCGTACAAGGTGAGCGTCAGGCCAATGAGCGTGAGAGCTTTTTCTTAAGAGCAGCTAGCCACGAGTTAAGAACACCGATTGCCACTATTTCAGCCAGTGGCGATATGCTGGTGCGGTTGTCTGAAAGTATTCCCAACAGCGGCCAACGAGCCGTCGCACGAATCCAACGCTCAGCCACCAACATGAAAGCCTTAGTGACAACTCTGCTATGGATGAGCCGTAATAACGAGATGGAAACCAACTATGAGCAAATCAAGCTGACTCCCCTGCTCAATAACATTATCGAAAGCCAACGTTATCTTTTAAAAAACAAAGAAGTGGACATTCAAACCAAGGTTGAGCAAGAAGAACATACTCTGCCGCGCGAGTTAACTGAGGTTGTACTCACCAACTTAATCCGAAATGCATTTCAACATGGTGGTAGCGGAGATATCAGCATCACACTGACAGAACATCAGTTTGAGGTAACCAACCGTTTGGAAGATGAAAACCTAGCAAACGACTCTGAACAACAAACCTCTTTTGGTATCGGACTAGAGCTCATTGATCGCGTTTGTCAGAACCAAGGTTGGCAGTTTAATCATAAAACCAACAACAATGAGTTCATCGTTAAAGTCATACTGTAGCAATTTGCCCAAATGGTTATTTGATGGTGACCAAAAGTTTACCCTTGCTTGGTTATGCTAGTCGCACAATCTAGTTAGGAGTTATGTTATGGGCACTTGGATTTTAGAAACACTATTGTGGGCAGCGGTAACGGTGGCGGTTTGTGTCGCGATTTGGGGGCTGTACTTACCTAATATCTTAATCGCATTAGGTGTGTCGGTAGCGGTATCGCTGTTACTGGGCAATAGCTGGAGAAGCTAGGTATTTTAAAAGGAAATCGTTCGAAAATTAGTGAGCTTTGATACACCCGACAGCAGCTATGTTTATTCAGAACATTGGTTAGCTACAAACCGTCGGGCGCAAATTAAATTAGCTACTTAATGTATCTTCAAACACACCGAGCTCACGGCCAAGCCAAGTCGCACGTACTGTGTGGTCTAGCGTTTCTTCACCGCCTGTTACCGGGTGAATAAGCACCGACATGTCACCGCGTTCTTTTTCAAGCCATTCAACAATGCCCGACTCTTTGTTCGCAAAGTGAATCTCAAACATCGGCATCTTATGCGGACCAACCAAACGCTGGATTAATGGGAAAGTCTCTAACACATCTTTACGTTCCGATAGAATTTTCTGACGCAGTGTTTCTGCCTGCTCTGCAAAGCGCAGAGGGAAATAGATATGACCGTGGTACATGGCACCATCCTTTAGAATTATGATGCGAACAGTTTAACCTGCTTTCTCTAGCAAGGACAGCCAACCAATGGCAGCCGAAGTACTAAACATCATGTAGAAGGCTGATCTAGCTGAAAGTTTCTAGAACATTGCAACAAAAACGCCACACGTAATTTAAGTGTGGCGCCTATATTTTAGCTGTAAAATGCCTTAGCAAGAATTAGCGTTAGTAAATTGAATCAACATTCAAAGGGCTGTTCTTTGGTTTCTCTAGTTTTAACTGTTCAACCGCACTAAGACCTTTAGAGCTAATTCCGCCACTATAAGACTTCGAGCCATCAGCATTAGTCATCGAGGTTTCTCCCACGTTCCAAGCAACAAAGAAATCACTTAAGTCATAGTTCGAAGCGTAGGAGCTACATACCATCATTAAGTCGCCACCGGTTAGCCCAGTATCTTTGGCACTACAATAGTTTTCAACCGCATCACCCTCTGTATCACCTCGAGCTTTACGGTGCATAAGTTTGAACATGTTCCAGCCTTCATCTTCACCATACACATCAGATTGGCTTGCGCCGCGTGTATACCAATCATCAATTGCAAAATTCGATTTTGCCCAGATTTTTAGCTGACCAAACATAACTAATCGTAAACCTGCATCACCATGTGACCACGCATGTTCATTATTAAGCTCTAGCCATTTAGGTGCTTTCTTAATATCCGATTTAATACGATCCATTTCAGGGTTTGCATTGCGCCCCTCTAACTCCTGCATATACAACGCAAGAAGGTTATTGGTCACTTCTGTACTACCAGCCGCTAGGAAAGGAGCTGATGCTAAGTTATGACCAACTTCATGCCACAACAACCAGTCGTTCACAGGGTTGGTTGGAATGTATGTCCGATTTGCGTTAAAGCTTGAATTCATCACTGGGTAACCAGAGTGAGCAGCACCAATCGAAATCTGCACGTCATTCACAAAACGATGGCGGAACGCCTTCAGTTCTGGATAAGTGAACCTACGGTGTAAACCAGTGCTTTGTTTCTCATCACGCCCGTAGAAGTCACTTGCAGCTTCAGCGAATCGATTCATATCTGTTGCGAATTGGTTCAAATCAGCGGATTCTAGATTCCTTATTGGTGTAGTGTAAATAAATGAACCCGTATCGATTTCTGCAATTGGTGCGTCTGCCGATTGAATAGTGTTAATCCACTGTCCCTCTTTCCACCAAGCAGCTTTTAACGCGCCCTCAATGCTAAACGAGACTTCACCAAGCTCTTTTACTTTCGGTTGAATGTAAATAAGGCCACCATATGGAACCTTGAAAGTTAAGCTCGATCCATTGTAGTCAAAGCTGGTTTGCATACGTGGAGGGCGTTTCAAACTCGTTTCGTGATTCGGCTTACCTGTAAGATCATCCGCCATCATTACAGTAATCGTTGCAGCGACACCATGACTAATCGTCACATCTTGTAGCTGAGGAGCCCATAAACCTGTCGATTGATTGTTCCCAGCCGAATACGTGACGCCCTTGCCATCTGTTTGGATAAGAACCGAACTTGACGAAGATGCACCTGAAGTTCGACCCGGATACATTGTGGTATCAACAACGATTTCATGATCCCAGAATGAGCGCCCCAACATAATGCGAGTCAGAGGTTTCTCCATGTAATTTAATGGATAGCTCGGATTCAACTGTCCCGATAACTCACCTTCGCCGTGTATCATTCCATTAGCGACTAACGACGCTTTTAGGTCAACAGGACACTGTGCTTCTAGTGTATCTGTTTGATGTAAGTCTTCGGTATAACAGTTAAGGAACTGAACAGCTTGCTTGAACCCCAACTCATCTTGTATGTCTGTTTCAAATCGGTATGCGTTGTCATTCCACATCCAAACAGACAGGTTATCAAACGCTTGATTCAATTCGCTGTTAGACAGACGCTTACCTTGAGTACCTTTCGTGCGATAGTAAATCTCGTGCTCGTAGAGCGCTGTAAAGTTAGGACCCAAGTTCGCTGCTTTCACCATACTGTCGACAATGGTTTTACTCACTTCATAGCGATCGAAATCGGCTCTATGATAAGCACCGCGAACAGTCACACCGTCTCCAGAACGAGTCTCTATACAGTTAAATTCGTATTCATACTCGTTCTGACAAAGCTCAGTGCCAACGAATGCCGACTGCAGTTCTTTGATCGCCGCTTCACGCTCTGCTACAGATTCAACAAAGATACGTGCGGATTTTGCCTCCATTACCGTTACACCAGACGCATCAAGCACTGGCTTCCCCTCAGCGTCTAACTTAGCAACCTCATAAGTCGGGATTTCAAACTTGATTTTGGATTCATCTTCAATCCACTCAACCGTACCATCTTGATTTACCGTGAACGGAGGCTCTCCTTGGTTATCTTGAAAACGCTCAAGAACCACCATTTCCTTTTCACTCTTCACGTGAAGATTTGGATACGGCGCTTGGCAGTAATAAGAGCTACCGCAGAAAGCTTGGTTTGTTGGCGTAACGTTTTCACCACCTAGAGATACACCCGCGGCGTCCGCTAAGCGCCCAATAGGTTCAGGGTTAGTCGTTTGAATCGCATCCATAAACAAGATATTGCCACCGTCATTAACATAGTTAATAAGAGCCGTAATATCGTCTTGGTTTAAGTTAGGGTTATCCAAGTCAGCAACAAACTGGTTAGTCATGCCATCTTGAACCAACTTAGGTGGGTATGCCTGAAGGATCAAAATAGGCGTGGTGCTCGCATCCAAACCATCAAAGTCACCTGAACCGCGCTTTTCTACTGATGCAAAACCATACTGAGGACTAACAAAAAACGTGTACTGCTTACCCATTGTGGAGTGGTGATAAGCCGAATAAGCTTGGTCAATATTGGTGACTGTATTCATCCCAGCAATAGGCAGACCATTATTGAACCACTCAAACAAGTTCGAGAAAAACGACCTCATGCTGCCTTGGTCATCATGCAGTAGGTTTTCGAACGTCGAAACAGTGCACTGTTGTTTGTTGCTATCGATATGCAATGTTCGATTGGCCCAATAATTTTCAGGGCATGACAGAATACTTGGATATAAGCCATTACCCATGAACACGACCTTACCTTTGCCTATCTCGCCTGCTGTAACGAATGGAAAACCATAAGTCGCGTTGTCTTCAGAGACTAAAGGAATCGGCGGCATCGAGATGCTTGGGTGTTGTGCGATGTAAGGCTTGCCTTCACGAGTCCAGGCCTGTTGCTCACCAAAGTAAAGCTCACGGTTTTTATCAGTTCTTGGCATCATCACAGGGAATGCTCTGTTCGATATATTCAGAGCTCGCATACCACGGGTATAACCCGTTGCACCGTAAAAGCTACCATTATCATTGAATACATGGAATGTGGTGACGTTGTGAAAGATTTGCTGCAGAGACTCTGTTACATACTGACCAGAATCCATAGATAAAACGGCAGGTTGACGAACATAATCCATAAACTGAGGCGTTTGGCGCAGCTGCTCATCGATTACTGCCGTTAACCCTTGGCTAAACTGACCAACAAACTCATTAGGAAGTTCAAAGTCTGTACCCTCTATTAATCCCCCATTTGGCAGAGTTAGGTTAATCAGTTCATTTATAACGTTAGGGTACTTTGAAAAGGTATCTTGGACTTCTTCAGATATCTCATAATGACTTAGATGATCAACCGCATAGCGCTCTAGTAATGACTGGATATTCGCTTTCTCTACCACATTATTGGTCACATCAGACAATTGATAAGCAATCTGATTACCCGTAATGGAGCCAAACTCAAACGTATCAATACCAAAAGCGATTCTGTCACCCCACAGGTACTCAAAGATTCCCTCTTCATCCGTCACGCCCGTCGCGTTAGCCGAAAAGAAACTGATCCCAGAAATCGGCGTACCATTAGCATCTGTAAGCTTACTGCGAGTTAACACCTTACCTTCAACACTTGGCTTATAAGCATAGGTAGACTCCGCGTCTGCAGAAACAAAACCAGCGTTAAGGTTATTGTCCGCATTAGGGTCAACCGCAGGAACAACAGTTGTGTCTACGTGTGAACTAGGAGCCTTACCTACTTCATCGGTAGATTCTTCTTCTTTCGATGAAAAGTATGCATCGACAGCATCTTGATCATCAAGTTGCGAGAACACATCCTCAATATCAAAAGCATCCAGTTCTTTTAAACAGATAGCACTTTCTGTCTCACAAACATCAATTGATTCGAGTACTTTAGTAACGTTGTCTCCGTGTAATTCTGTCAACTCAAATGCCGCGTTAAGCCCATCATTTGAAATCGTGAACTCTGTTATCTCAGGGAAAGGAGCAGTGAAATCACCTAAAGTAAGGTGACCCAAGGTACAACTAAAACTCACGCCTTGTTTAACACTGAACGTTCCGTTTTCAAGATGAACGCCGTCACAGTACACATCTCCAGACACAAACGCCCCGCTCGACAACAGTGAACCGATGTAAGTTGTTGGGGGGATAATATCTGTAGGTGGAATAATGTCAGTCGGCGGAAGAATATCCGTTGGTGGAATGATGTCAGTCGGCGGAAGAATATCCGTTGGCGGAATGATGTCAGTCGGCGGAAGAATATCCGTTGGTGGAATGATGTCCGCTGGAGGCAATGTGTCAGGGGTGCCACCATAGGTTCGTGAATCGTCATTACATCCTGAAAGAGCCGTGGATATGATAGCCAGCGCAATTATGTTTTTTTTCATTGAGCGATGTTAATCGTAGTTTAAAATGGACCGCTATCTTATCGATTTACTCCACCTCGATGACTATTGTTTTTTGTCTTAACGATAAAAGAACCCACCAATAAGCAATTGAATTTTAAATAAAAAACAAATTTGAGATCCTTATTCCAACTGCGAAACATTCCAGTACCTAATACAAAAAAATGCCATACCTCGTTAGAGATACAGCATTTCAATTAGCCATTAACATTAAGACCGATAGGGTATATCTGCCCAAAAACACGTTCCAAAAAAACTAAGGCTTAAGCTTTAAAACTCGGTCAATGTCTTCTGCAGAATGGCGCTCGGGGACTTGCTCCCACTCTTCACCGAATGAACGGTTCACTACTCGACCTCGTTGGAAACCTTCGCGCGCTTCTAGTTGCTTCGCCCAGCGCACAACGTTGGTGTAAGACTCAACCTGTAGAAACTCAGCGGCATCGTAGATTTTTCCTAGTACAAGGTTGCCATACCAAGGCCAAATTGCGATATCAGCGATGCTTAGCTCGTCACTCGCCACAAAATCGCTATTGGCAAGTTGTTTGTCTAACACGTCTAGTTGACGCTTCGCTTCCATCGCAAAACGGTTAATTGGGTACTCTTGCTTTTCATCCGCGTAAGCGTAGAAGTGACCAAAACCACCACCTAGGAATGGCGCAGAACCTTGTGCCCAGAACAACCAGTTAATGGTTTGTGTTCTTGCTGCCCCTTCTTTTGGTAAGAAGTGACCAAATTTTTCTGCTAGATGCATCAAGATAGATGCCGATTCGAAAACATTAACGTCTTCGTCACCAGACTTGTCGACAAGTGCTGGTATTTTGGAGTTTGGATTCACTCCAACAAAGCCAGAAGAGAACTGATCAGCCTCACCGATGTTGATCAAGTACGCATCATATTCAGCTTCTTTAACACCCGCCGCTAACAACTCTTCCAACAAAATAGTGACTTTTTGACCGTTAGGTGTGCCAAGAGAATACAATTGAAAGGCATGGTCACCAACAGGAAGCTCTTTATCAAAGCGAGCTCCAGATTCAGGACTATTGATGTTTGCCCACTTGTTACCACCAGCAGTATCGTTAACCCAAACTTTTGGCGGAGTGTATTGTTCTGACATGATATTTCCTTATTAATATAGGGTCTCACAAACTGATATTAGGTCACATGCCTGCGGTTAAAACCCCTGAATACGATTTATTTTCAAACTGTTAAGCATGGCTTATTCCAGAAAGACATAACCCGCTTAAGCGTTAGTGTGTGTAGAAGGTAAGTCTGTATTCAAACTTCAATCTAATCTCGATAAGTCCACTGCATCATTTAGCAATGATTTTACGAACGACATACCGACAGCTTCAAGAAAGCTGTGATAAAATCGGGATATTACAATTGATAAGGATTTGGCAATGTCTTCTGATTTCACAGGTTCGAGTGCAGCGTATGCTCGCCAAGAGAAAGGCTACCGCGAAAAAGCACTAAAACTGTACCCTTGGGTTTGTGGTAAATGTGCGCGTGAATTTGTTTACTCAAACCTCCGAGAGCTTACCGTTCACCACGTGGATCACGACCATACAAACAACCCTGAAGATGGCAGCAACTGGGAGCTACTGTGCCTGTACTGTCACGATCATGAGCATTCAAAATACACTGACCATGAGCGTTATGGTGTGGATGCAAAAGCGAGTTTAGATGACCATCAGTCAGCGACTCACAACCCATTCGCAGATCTTGCGAAGTTGATGAAGAAATAACTTTCGACTAAAAGTTCGGGTTCGTAGCGAATGAGCGAAAAAGCAGAAAATACAAAAAGAAGAATTATTGAGGCGGCCTTTGACATCACTTTGAATGAAGGCTTTGATGCTGCAACATTTACCCGCCTGTCTAAACAAGCGGTTATTTCACGTAGTGGCATTAATACACACTTCAAGCGTAAAGAAGATCTCGCTCTAGAGTTAGTATCAAAGTATGTAGAGATCATCAAACAACCACTCAAATTTGAATCACCTGAGGCGTTCTATCAATCTTGGACTGAGGCGTTCGACAACAATCCAAAGTTTAAGAAAGCAATCCTAACTGCGGGTCCAATAATACCTAAGCTCGATGGTGTTAAAGGCCTATTTGATTCAATAAAAGGTGATGAGCAAGAGGTTAAAAGTTGTGTTTACAAATGTGTCGGCTACGCCGTAATTCACGCGTAAGATTGCGTTTGGACTAGAAAAACCATCTAGTTCAAACCTTTATACAAACTCCCTATCCTACTCAAAGCACCAAATAAGCCACTAATTCAGTGGCCTATTTTCAAATCAATTAAATCAACATTTGTTTAAGATGATTTTGGGTAGTTGGGTCACATTGAATATCGCGATACTGATCTTTAGTTTGTAGAATTTCGTCAATCGACCGTATGAAGGCATCAACGACTTCTGGATCAAAGTGGCGCCCGGATTCTGACTTTATCAATGCTATCGCTTTCTCATCACTCCATGCTTCTTTGTATGGCCTAACGGTGGTCAATGCATCAAATACGTCAGCTATTGCAATGATTCGTGCTGATAAAGGGATTTGTTCGCCCATTAAATTGTAAGGATAGCCGGACCCATCCCATTTCTCATGGTGTGCTATCGATATATCCTTAGCCATGATCAACAAAGGGCTACTATGTTCTCCGATAATCTTCGCACCAAATATAGGATGTGCTTTCATAACATCCCACTCTTGCGTGGTTAGTTTGCCTGGCTTATGTAATATCTTATCTGGAATCCCTATCTTACCGATATCGTGCATTGGCGCAGCAGTGAATAAGTTTTCACACCATTGCTTTGTACAACCATAATTGACCGCGACAATTTTTGCGTAATGACTCATTCGAACCACGTGCATCCCGGTATCATTATCTTTAAATTCAGCTGCATTACCCAACCGTTCAATCAAACTTCGATTTAACGCAATTTGTTTGCCCGTCACTTTTCTAACAATGATCAACGTAAACCCAAGGCTCAAAATAACAAAAGCACTCATACCGGATGTAATGATTATCAAAGCCCACTGAAAGTCGTTATGCTCAGTTAATGCCTCCTCAACATCAATCTTCGCAATAAAATTAGCTTGAAAAGTACTTTGCTTACTTGCAACAACAAAGACCTGAGCTCCTTGGTAATCTGTAGTACGCTCCATATCACTAATGTCACCGTTATTCGGCGGCTGTGAAATAGTGATAACTCCGCCTTTCTTATTACCTAGACAATTCTCTTTCTTACAACGCGATATCACAGTGCCCGACGCATCAACTGCGAGCATCTCGCCCGTATTTTGAAAATATTTTTTGTAATCATCAGGGAAAAACAACTCATCGGTCAGTATCTCACTGACAATGACACCAACGATCTCTCCAGATTTCTGTTTAACAATTGGAGTAGAAAAAAACAGATTTCCTTTGTAGTCTTGCTCAGTGTGATCGTAATAAGCACCTATCGAGAATATTGATGCTCGCCCCCTAAGAGCTTCGAGAAAATACGGATATATATCTACATTAAATTCATCATAGACAACGCTATCCCCATAGTGAGTCAACACTGAACCTTTGGTATTTAATACCGCAAATGCATTGTTTCCCCCAATATGTAAGTTTGCATACCGCTTGAAGACTTGAATTAGACGATCCTGGTTATTTTTTATTGATGCGTTTACTTGTTCATTTCGCGTAATCATCAGCTCATCAAACACGTTTACAAATTCGTCGGTTGAAGTGATGAAATCAAAAGTGCTTTTCATCAAATTAACTTTGTTTTCAACACCTTCTTGGTAGCTACGAACCACACTATTAAGGTCACTTCTCGTTCTTTCGATTGCATAACTTCTACTAGAATCAATCAATAAATAACTTACAGCCGTTGCAATCATGACAAAAAATATGATGGAGATTAGAAATGAATAGAGAAACTTATTTGAGTTGATATCAAGGCTCGATAGCTTTACATCGTATTTCTTTAGAGCCGCATAAAAAACGCCCGATACAAGAAAGATAACAAGTACAAAAACAACCGCATAGTATCCAATGTGGAAACGGTCATCCGTTAAAGGCTCATCATCAGAGATATAAAGATGCACTGTACCTATGACCAATCCGTCATAAACAATATCAGTGTTGGCGTAATCCGAATACAAACGTACATTTTCATCGATAGAACGATTGAAATAGGCGTTATTTTCGCTCCTGAAGTACGTCAATGCACTCTTCCCGCTTACAACATCTTTTATATCGAGTGCATTGATCGATTCGTTGTGAGTAATAATCGATTCAACTGTCACCCGCAGGTTTTTTGCATCCAAATTGTATAAATGAGGAGCGACTAAATCCGATATTTTCGCAGCTATTTTTAACGGTGTGTTTCTTGCTTTTAAATGGCCATTTGAATCCTGAATTGTCGCTAAGAAAATCAAATAAAAGCTTAAGATGCTCATTAAACCAATGAGCAAGTGTGTCGTTTTCAACCTGCTCATTCGGATTCTCCTAACTTTTTATACTTATCAAATAATTCTGTGATGTAACCTTGAGATCGTAGAAGCTTGATTGCCGCATTAATCTTAGGAAGAGACCCCTCATTCACTTTTGTTAATCTAATTCTTAAGTCAAAATACTTCATTGGCTTTGTGATCCCAATGAGTTGCTCGTTGATCTCTTTAGCTTCTGCGATGACTAGGGGCATAAACATATAGTCACAACGGTCCATTTCGATCATCTTTGTTGAATTATTTTCTGTAATACTGTCTTTGTCTGAACCCCCAATGTTTACGTCATAAAACCCCAAAACAGAACAAGAAGTCAGTGTTTTAAACGCACTCAACGTATCGGGTGGAGATTCAAAGTGAGAACGCCGATAGATAACCACTTCAGACGTTCGATACAGCGGAATGCTGTACACACTATTCTCAAGCTCAAGAAGTTCGGTTCGCCATTCTTTCGCTATCCCAGGTTCAACATCTATCTTCTGGTATTTCATCAGGTGTCGAACCCGCGACTGTGGGTAGAAATGATACTTGAAGCGGATTCCCGTCATCTCTCCAATTTCATTCAAAAGATCAATATAGACACCCTTCTCAGGGGCTCCGAACTTCGGTTTGACAAAATAGGGGTACCTATCTTCATTCATTAAGGCAACATTGAGTACATCAACGTCGCTATTCGCCTGTATTTGTGCGTGTACCTTTATAGAGAAAATAAAACTCATAGAGATAACGACTGCTTGCCATACTAATTTCAAGTTTTGATCTCCTGTTCATTCTCTACCACTCAACTCAGACAAAACAAACAGCCATGTTTGATGATAAAATCAACATATTTATAATGAACATTGTAATACTGACAATATTTTATAATAATATAATGCACACCGATTAGTTCAATTAACTCAATAGTTCTTGTTGATATCTTGACAAGCCAAACAAAAACAAAATAAAAAAGGACAGCGTCCGTGAAAGTAGTATACATCCTCTTGATAATTTTATTTGTAGCTGTTAAAGCGCCAGCACAAACCCATTTAGATGAATCACTCGTCATGAAAATACGTTTTGAAAGTAGAGATGTAACTTACGACTACACAATGGACGAACTAACAAAAATAGCCCCAAACCAACTCTCGACACCACTACCTTGGCGAAAAGAGAAACGAGCTTACCAAGGAGTCTACCTGGAAGATTTGCTCAAACATCATGAACCATCTCTGAACATACGTTGTATTGAGATCGTCGCTGCAAATGGATACAAAGCGACATTTACTCAAGAGAGTCTTGCCAACACACACTTTTTTTTAGCGTATCAAGACGAAGGACAACCAATACCCATTAGGCAAAAAGGGCCTGTTATTGTGATCCGTGATTTAAACAACCTCAACGACCAAGCTATGCGAAATCTGTCACTTGCTTACCACCTAGTCTGGTTTGCCAATGAAATTGTTGTTTTTGAAGAGTGAGGAAAAAGCAGTGAAACATGACAAAGTCAAAAGAAGCTTGGCATTAGCAATCTTCTTCACCTTATTACTGTTCGTTACGTTGAGAATCAATGAAGCACACTCTGAACATGACCGTGAAACCGTAAAATATATCGAGTTGATCAAAGCTTCTTATTGGGCTTCTTGGCGATTTGGAAGAGAAGTTCATGAACTGGAAATGGAAGTGTCAGACACAATATACAATGATGTGGATTCGCCTCAAAAAATAAAAAATAGGATTGATTTCCTTATTGTTAACTACGAGTTCTTGACTACAGACGCCAATGTATTCAAAAAATTTCAAGGTTATGCAAAGGACTCGATTGCTAATCACATTGAACAATTAGACCACCATTACAACACGCTTTTGTCGCAAGATAATTGGCGACAACATTTACCTGAAATTTTAGGTACGGTCTCCAACATAAAGATTCTTTATGATGACGTGGTGTTGTACGAACTCAAGGGCTATGATCTCTCTGAATTTGTGAATGTGATAAATGAGGATCGAAAAAGCCTGTTGTATGCGATATATATGGCGATTATTGGCGCTGCGATAACAATTCCAGCCATCACTTATTTAACTCGTCGTCTCAAAGAAAAATCACTTAATCTTGAAACCGACTACCTTACTGGGCTTAAAAACCGGAAATACTGTTTAACTGCACTAAAAAGACATATAGAAAAAGGTGAGCCTCTTGGCTTTTGCTTTTTAGATTTAAATGGGTTTAAAGAAGTTAATGATACTTTGGGACACGATGCAGGGGATCAGCTTCTCAAAATCATTGCTAGGCGAGTGCAAAAATCGATAAAAAGTTCTGATACTTTTGCACGACTCGGAGGTGATGAGTTTGGTTTGATCATTGTTAATTTTGAGCATCATGCAGACATTGAAGTTGCACTAACTCGGATAATGGGAATGATAAGTCAACCGATTGATCTCGAAGGAAACATAATCCAAGTTGGGTGTTCCGCAGGTATTTCCATCTATCAACAAAAACACTTCTTATCAGAAAAAGAGCTCATGTCTGCTGCTGATTCTGCGATGTATGAAGCAAAATCGAATAAGCACAATCAACTCAACAATTATGAATTTTATCAAAGTTAAACAACGTTTTTACTTGTCTATACTCTGACTTTAGAGCGATTGAATATTGCAAATATTTTCACTTTACATCTGCGCCCAATTTCCAATCAAGGGTGGCGGTTGGTTTATAGTTTGGCAAACGGTCTTCCTTAACCGATACATAAGCAAGAATATTGGAAGTACTAAATCGCCTAGTTACAATCCACCAAATCAAGAACGGGTTTAGCATCTACTGGATCACCAATTCTTGACTCATATCTTAAATAACATGAATCATTCACAAGGTTGCCATCTAGCATATTGTTAGGGAAGGTTATTTCCACATAATAAGAATTGCTGATGTTATTATTAGGTTGTACGTCTGTCAGAACAAAATCGCCTGAACCATCAACTTCAATACCTTCGACCAAAACGGACAACGTTTTAACATCCGCAGGGGCATATCCGTACCAAAAAGTGCAATCACCACAACCTGGTATAATTGCCGCGGCCGAAACCCCTTTAGTTATAAGGTTTCCTTCTGCGTTGGCAACTAGCATTTTTCCATAAGATAAGTTGATTGCAGACTCAAGAGCTCCTTTTAACCCCTTTAACGACGCATTTTTTGCATCACTCTGAAAATTCAAAAAGCGAGGAGCAGCAGTCACTGCCAACACCCCAAGGATAACTATCACTACTACAAGTTCAACCAAGGTAAAACCTTTGTTTTTATACATACTATTAACCTTTCTACTATTAATTTTTCAATGGTATATTTACTCTCGAAGCTTTTTGATAAGGGCCATAGTCGAACTTCAACTCGATCAAATTCGACTGTTTTACTTGATCTCGAGTTGTATGTTCTTATCAATGTAGTTAACCGCATTCTTCAAGTGTTTTTGAATAACTGGTTGATAAATACCAAACCACATAATTTGAAATCACTCCGCGCCACATTGATTGTTTTAATATGAATCCATTCAGCCATTAAGACACAACAAAGCGAATACAATAAAAACGAGCAATATCAATAGACCTTGTACTTCATTATTGAACACTAGCGACTACTCCAACTACAATAATCCATTTAATAATCATTGCTTTACGTATCTATCCGACGTAAGCACACAACCAAAAAAAAGGACACCGTCCTTTTTTTGGCCATAATAAACGTTCGATGAACGATTAGTCAAACACATATTATTTCAATAATGCAATTTTAGGTAACGTACTCAAATTCTGTTTTTTTGAGCTCAGGCAGGATCAAAAAAGCCTTCCGAAGAAGGCTTTTTAAGAATCAAATCGAATTACGCTGCCGCTTGTTTGCGAGACTCTTCTACCTGCTTAGCGCGCTTTTTAAGCGTCAACTTATCGCGGTATGCAAACCAAACGTAAGTCACTACGACCAAGAAGAAAAGGTATGACAATGAGAAAATGAATGGCGATTGAATGATATCGTTTGAGATACCCCAAGAAACACCGATAACGGTCACTGCAATTTTTGCAAAAAAACCACACATCAATAGCATTAATGCCAACTGTGGGAAACGCGTGCTACGGAATGCCAGCCAGTAACAACTACCAACTGCTAATGCCGCAATATAGAAGCCGAATAGGAAAGAGTGAATATGGTCAGCTGCCGCTACACCACCAGAAATTGACATCAATAAAATTAAAAACAGTTTCATAATACTCGCCTCACCATAGGTTGGAAACGCATCCTTTCAAATTTGGAATCTCAGTTTGCGTACTATTTTCCCACTTTTTTTGTTCAACACAACCCCTCAAGTTGAACAAAATGTAAGCAAAGGTGCTAACAAAAACCCAAGTTAACAATCATTTAACATACTGTTTTTAATAAACCTCCGTTAACCCTTGTCTCATATGAATAAAGCGTCATTTCGATTTATTTTGTTACACAAAATTAACCTTGGAAAATATTTAAAATAATTCGTAACTCTGTGATATCCGCACGGGATACGTGGACAATCTGAAATGTGTATCGAAGAATCCCTTAAAAAATAAGCCCGCCACGCTAAAAAGAACAAAATAGAAAGGTATTGAACACAACTTACAAACCAACAAAAAACAACTCATTAACAATTTTGAGTTTATTTACCAAAAATGGAAAAAGAGATTCCAATCACATTTTTATTGGTTATAATCCGCGCTCTTTTGCGTTGTCTGTTGATAAACGCAAACTAATTTTGAAGAAACAATCACAATAACCCGTCTTTAGTTAAGTGGCTCACCACTGACCAACGACAAAACTGAGAATAAAAATGAGCAAGATTGATAAAGCATCACGTATCCTGCTAGCAGGCTTCTGTATCAACCTTTGTCTTGGCATCCTGTATGCTTGGAGTGTATTTAACAAGGCGCTAGTGACTGAAGCTGGTTGGAGTGCTGCTGAAGCATCTTCACCTTACGCTATTGCAACTATCACATTCTCTGTTTGTCTTCTTGTTGCAGGCATCCTACAAGACCGTATGGGTCCACGTAAGATCCTTATTCTTGGTACAGCGCTTACTGGCCTAGGTATGATTGCTTCTGGTTTCGCTACGACTCCTATGATGCTAAACCTAACGTTTGGCGTGATGACAGGTGCTGGTATCGGCTTCGGTTACGCATGTCTTTCTCCATCAGCAATGAAATGGTTCCACTCTTCTAAGAAAGGTATGGTTAACGGTCTAATCGCTGCAGGCTTCGGTCTTGCTGCTATTTACCTAGCACCACTAACTTCTGCGCTAATCGATAGCATGGGTATCCAAACAAGCTTTATGATTCTTGGTGTTGGTGTACTTGCAATCGCAGTACCTCTAGCGGCAACGATCAACAACCCACCAGCGGATTACACGCCAGCTGAGCCTAAAGTAAAAGAAGGCCACGCACCTAAAGCGGTTAAGAAGACTGAAGACCTAACATGGAAAGTAATGCTGAAGACTCCTCAGTTCTACTCTCTATGGATCATGTACGCATTTGCTGCTTCTGTTGGTCTTATGATCATCGGTAACATCACTACGATTGCTAGCGTTCAAGCGAACCTACCAAACGCGGTTTACCTAGCGTCTATCCTTGCTGTATTCAACTCAGGCGGTCGTGTTGCTGCAGGTATGCTTGCAGATAAAATCGGTGGCGTACGTACTCTACTTTTAGCGTTCATCCTTCAAGGTGCGAACATGGCTCTATTCGCTACGTTCAACTCTGAATTTACGCTAATCATTGGTACGGCTATCGCAGCTGTTGGTTACGGTACACTTCTAGCAGTATTCCCAACACTAACTGCGGAATTCTACGGCCTGAAAAACTACGGTACGAACTACGGCGTGCTTTACACGGCATGGGGTATCGGTGGTGCTATCGGTGCTGCGGTTGTTGGTTACTCAATGACGAATGGCGAAGGTTACGGCCTAGCTTACACAATTTCTGCTGCTATGATGGCCGTGTGTATTGTTCTAGCTATCGTGACTAAACCAATCTCAGAAGCGAAAGCAACAGAACTTAAGCAAGCAAGCGCTTAATTCAGTTCTCGATTGATTAAAAATAGAAAGAGCTTAACCTTGAAGTGACCCCGTAAAGTTGGACATTTCTGTTAAGCGGCTTTCAAGGCCTGAGT
>NZ_JBFSTC010000103.1:0-18870 GCF_041466605.1 Vibrio sp. 10N.247.310.17
ACTCAGGCCTTGAAAGCCGCTTAACAGAAATGTCCAACTTTACGGGGTCACTTCATGGGCGACGGGCTTGTTATTTACTTTGCTACTTTGTTGTCTTATTGCTTCGACAACTATTAGGTGAAGGAGAGTGGGATTTTCCTTACCTTTTTGCTGGTTTTTTTACTCGATTTATTTGGTTTTCTTTTACTTGAGTTTGGAATCATTCCACCTCCTAAATCATTGTTTGGTTTTGTCTTTCAATCGATTGTTTTCCTTTAAAGCAACTGCGATGTGGGTATTCACAGTATGGGCACTCATCAATGGAGAGATTAACAAGTACTTTAGATAAAGCATAAACGATGCCAAAATGTAAGTTATTGATAAATCTGTTATCAATATTGTAGGTGTTTCGGGTTCGTCAATTTGACTGTCAATTTGAGAAAATACCGGTGTGATCTGTTTAAATTAAGAACACTCTCTACCGTTTCTGTTGATTAGGCATAGATACAGCATTGCTTAACACGTAAACTGAGTCGTAATTCACATAGACCAAGGACGTGCTATGAACCTCAAACTTGATACTCTTGCTCCCACTCAGATTTATCACCTGATGACACAAACCGTTGTGCCTCGCCCGATAGCGTGGGCATTAACGGAATCTTCCGACCAAGAGTACAACCTAGCGCCTTTCTCTTATTTCACGCCTGTTTCCAGCAATCCGCCGCTACTGATGTTATCAGTTGGGAAAAAGCCGTCGGGCGAAATCAAAGATACCACTCGTAACGCCTTAGAAACGGGTAAGCTAGTGATTCACATTGCTTCTTCAAGTTCTGCCGAAACAATGACAGCAACAGCAGCTACACTCGATTACGGTGATTCTGAAGTAACCGCGAATAATATTGAGCTGGTTGAATTTGAGGGGTTTTCTTTACCGAGAGTGAAAGAGTGTGCGGTCGCTTTTGGCTGCACCTTGTACGAAGTAAAAGAAGTGGGAGAGGCGCCTCAGAGCCTTATCTTTGCTCAAGTTGAAACCGTGTACATTTCCGAAAATGTGATTGATAAAGAGAGTGAACGTCTGAAGATTGATGCGATGGCATTGGACCCTTTATCTCGACTTGGTGGCGGTGAATACGCGACGCTTTCCAATGTGTTCTCTGTTGCACGCCCTAAATAGTGTAACGATTTAGCTTAAGCAGAATCGCAGCCCTAGAAATCCATTACCTTAAATTTAAGTGTTCCTAAACTTATGTTAGATACCCAATACTCGCAGTACATCCAACACCGAATTGACCAAAAAACCAAGCCACTCGGTGCGCTTGGCTTACTAGAAAAAGTCGCACATCAACTGGCATTGATTCAGAGCCAAGGCAAAGAAACTGCGGTTGAGCACATCGAATTGAATAAGCCACGTATCATCATTTTTGCTGGCGACCATGGCATAGCAGATGAAGGTGTGAGTATTGCTCCAAGTGCCGTCACGCAACAGATGGTGTTGAACTTCTTAAGCGGTGGCGCAGCGATTAATTGCTTTTGTGCGGTAAACAACGTCGAAATTACAGTCGTGGACACTGGGATTTTGTTGCCTGTTGAATCTGACAGCGACATGTTGATTTCTCAGCGCTTAGGTACGCGAACCAATAACTTTGCCAAAGAAGCGGCAATGAGTTTAGAAACTGTTGAACGTGGGATTGAACTGGGAGCTGAGCTTGTATCTAGAACCATTTCGAATGGCACGAATATCATCATGTTTGGTGAAATGGGCATCGGCAATACTAGCAGCGCGTCTGCCATCTTAAGTGCGCTAGCAAACCGAACTGCAGATGAGTGTGTTGGTTTAGGCACTGGTATCAACAATGAACAGCTTGCACGTAAAGTGGCGGTGGTTAAGCAAGGTGTTGCTCGTTGCATAAATCCTGACGCAAAAGAGGTGTTAAGCCAAGTCGGCGGTTATGAAATAGTTCAAATGGTGGGGGGCTTCCTTGGCGCTTACGAAAACAGAACCCCTGTGTTGGTCGATGGTTTTATCGTGTCGGTTGCGGCGTATGTCGCGACTCTAATTGAACCGAGTTGCCGTGATTACATGATCTTTGCACATCGCTCTGAAGAGTCAGGGCACAAAATTCTATTAGAGCTGCTAGACGCTGAGCCACTGCTCGATCTTGGATTGAGATTGGGCGAGGGCACAGGTGCTGCGCTAGCTATGCCAATAATTCGTGCGGCGGCAGAGTTCTATAACAACATGGCGAGTTTTGCGAGTGCTGGAGTCACGGTTTAATGAGTGATGCACCAAAAAGATCGTTGAAAGATAGCATCACATACCAATGGGAACTTTTTTCGTTGGCGATGGGTTTCTTTTCTCGTTTGCCGATGCCGAAGAATACGCCTTATTCAGAAGAGCGCATGAATCGTTCGGGTCGCTACTTTTCAACGGTTGGTTTGTTACTTGGTGTTCTGTGTGGTGGTGTGTTCTTGCTACTCGATGCAATACTGCCGAGTGCAGTGGCCATCTTTTTGATGATGAGCTTTAGCTTGATGCTAACCGGTGCTTTCCATGAAGACGGCTTAACCGATATGGCGGATGGTATTGGCGGCGGTATGACCTTAGAACGCCGTTTGACCATCATGAAAGACAGTCGAATTGGTACTTATGGCGCGTCTGCACTGGTTATGGCTCTGCTTGGCAAGTGGGTTCTATTAAACGAACTAGCGAATATGACAAATTTGTTTATGGTTATCGTGACCAGTTATACCTTTAGCCGTGCAATTGCTGCATCACTGATTTACGACATGCCTTACGTTAGCGATTTAGATACCAGTAAAAGTAAGCCATTGGCGAACAAGCAAACTAAAGGTGAACTTGTCTTTTTATTGCTTGTGGGCGTTCTGCCTAGCTTGTGGTTTGGTCTTGAGCTCGCTTTGGTTTTATCTGTCGTCGCCTATCTGTTTAGATTAGGTTTCAAAAAATGGTTATTGGCTCGAATTGGCGGCTTTACTGGCGACTGCTTGGGTGCGGCTCAACAGTTGATGGAGTTGCTGATTTACCTTGTGTTCATTACTGCTTTTTACAATGGTTTTCAATAACAGGTTCCTATGACAAACACGAATCAAGCTAATCAAATTAATCAAGTAAGTCAGCGAAATAGCCATCTGGTATTGGGTGGAGCTCGTTCTGGTAAGTCTAGTTTTGCAGAACAACAGGCATTATGTGCACTTGAAGCATGTTCAAATGGACGCCTCAACTATATTGCGACGGCCACTTATTTGGACGACGAAATGCGTGAGAGAATTGCGCATCATCAACAACGTCGTGGCGAGCTGTGGATTGAGCATGAAGCCCCTGTTGAATTAGCCGAAAAACTGCAGTCTTTTGATCAAAACGATGTGGTGTTGATTGACTGCCTAACTTTGTGGTTGAACAACATTATTTTTGAGTTGGGTGATGATGCGATCAATGAACAGGTTGAGGCCGTGGTTGAAGTTTTAGTGAAAAGCGTAGAGCAAAGCCCAGCGCAAATTATCATGGTTTCTAACGAAGTCGGTTTAGGTGTGGTGCCGCTAGGTAAAGTGTCGCGCCTATTTGTCGACAATGCGGGTCGCATGAACCAAGCGCTAGCTCGCGTCGTTGAACGCGTTACGCTGGTTGCAGCAGGATTACCATTGAGCTTAAAACCGTCGAGCCATTCGACTCAAAGCTCGACTCATAATTAGATTGGTATCAAAGGTTAGTTGAACAAATGGAAAATGGAACAACCAAGAACATCTATCTACTAAGACATGGCAAAGTCGAAGGCGAAGCGGCACTTAATGGTTTATCTGATGTGTTGGTTAATCCTGATCTTCAAGATCGGATATGTGGGGCGCTGATAAAACAAGATATTGCCTTTGATTGCGTGGTTACCTCACCATTAAGGCGATGCAGCGACCTCGCAAACAGATACGCACAGCGTATGTCTGTGACTTTATCTGTAGCACCAGACTTTCAGGAAATGAACTTCGGTGACGTTGATGGTGTCCCATTTGATGAGCTTGAAGACAAGTGGGGAATGCTAGAAACCTTTTGGCAAGATCCTGCTAATCATCAACTGACTGGTGCAGAAAGTTTACAGAGCTTCCACGACAGAGTAACTCAAGCTTGGTCGCAACTTTTGGACGATCCAAGTGACAATCTATTATTGGTTACTCATGGTGGTGTGATTCGCATATTGTTAGCGCACTGCCTTGATATCGATTGGAAAAATCCGAGTTTGTACTCGAAGCTATCGATAGAAAACGCGTCGATAACTCATATTCAAATCACTCAGTTTGCGCAGAGCTTTACCAGTGTCAAATCGATAGGGCTACCTGTTCTCTGAGTGTTCAAAAAACACAGTTTAAGAGTTAACAATCTATTGGACCTGTAAATTGAAACAGAAACAGAAACAGAAACAGAAATAGAAATAGAAATAGAACCAGAAATAGAAGTATAAAGCGGCGTTTACAGCCGCTATACCAGATTGGTATTACTACCTACGTGAAAGGAATTTAGTCATGACAACACCGAGTTGGGATCTAAGCATTGCTTATCGTGATCTTGATGATGCAAAAATCGAGCAGGACATTGAACTCATCCAGCAGTGCATTGAGCTGTTGTACCTACACGTTGAAAAGCGTCATATTATCCTAGCGATGCAAAACGCCATTCAAACTTCTGAAGCGGCAGGCACGTTACTGAGTACAATCAACACCTTCGCTAACTGCCACGCATCGGTAGACGCGACACACACAGAAGCCAAAGCACTGCTTGGTCGAGTTGCGAAACTGAATTCTGAAATGTCTCAAGCGTTCAGCCCTTATGAAGACACGCTAATCCACGCAGAACCAGAGTTTATTGATGCAGTTTTAGAGCATGACAGCGCAGATGTAGCAGGACAACGCTTTGCGATTGAAAGCTCGCGTAAGTTATCAAGCAGCCGCCTTAGTGTTGCTGAAGAGCAGTTATTGGCCGCGATGAAGGTTGATGGCCGTGATGGATGGGGTCGTTTGTACGATAACTTAACCGGTTCTTTAAAACTGTCGCTAAAGCTGAACGGTGAAGACGAAGCGCTAGGTTTTTCACAAGCTGCGAGCTTGTTGTACGGCAGCGAATTCGACAAACAAGAACCGGCATGGCGCGCAGTCCAAGGCGCAATGAAGACGCACCAAGAGTCTTTTGCTTCAATTCTAAATGCGCTTGCGGGTTGGCGACTGACAGAGAACAAAAAGCGCTCGAAAATAAGCGACGTACATTTCCTTGATCCAAGCCTACACGCCAGCCGCATCGTACCTGAAACGCTAGACACCATGATGTCGGTAGCAAAGGCAAATCGCGAAGTAGGCCAGAAAGCAGGTCTGTTAATGGCAAGAGTTCACGGGCTTGATGAAATGAAGCCTTGGAACCATTTAGCCGCGATGCCTCCGCTGGGTGACAGCGAATCTAAGGTTTATTCATTTGATGAAGCGATTGAAGTGATCAAAACCGCTTTTGCTGAAGTCAATCCAGAGATGGCTGATTTTGTCGCATTAATGGTTGAGAACGGTTGGATTGATGCCGCTCCGGCTGCGAACAAACGTTTAGGCGCGTACTGCACCAAGTTTGCTGCGACACGTACACCTCTTGTGTTCATGACATGGAGCGGTAGCCGCTCAGACTTAATGACATTGGCACACGAACTAGGCCATGCGTTCCATAACTGGGTGATGAAAGACATGCCTTTGTGTCAGACGCGCTACCCAATGACGCTAGCAGAAACCGCTTCAATCTTTGCTGAAAACATCGTCCGTGACCACTTGTTAAAACAAGCACAAACACGCAATGAGAAACTTGAAATGTTGTGGGAAGAGCTTTCTTCTTCACTCGCTTTGATGGTAAACATTCCAGTACGTTTCGAGTTTGAGAAAGCCTTCTATGAGCAGCGTGAAAAAGGTGAGCTAACGGCTCAGCAGCTGTGTGACTTGATGGAAACCACTTGGAAGGAGTGGTATGGCGATGCAATGACAGAAGCCGACCCTTACTTCTGGGCAAGCAAACTGCACTTCAGCATCTCTCAAGTGAGCTTCTACAACTACCCATACCTGTTCGGTTACCTGTTCAGTAAAGGTGTTTACGCTCAGCGCGATGCTAAGGGCGAACAATTCTACGGTGATTACGTTTCCTTGCTTCGTGATACGGGCAGCATGATGGCGGAAGAAGTCGTTCAAAAACATTTGGGAATGGACCTGACTCAAGCTGACTTTTGGCAACAAAGCATCGACATGGTCAAAGTTCAAATCGATGAATTTGAAAGATTGCTCGATCAGGAAGATTAATTGATCTCAATCTGTTCATGGTAGGTAAGAGCTGTGTTAGCTTACGTGGCTCTTATCTTGCTGATATAAACAGAGATAACCAAAAGTCGTTCTAAATAGGTAAAATTATTTGGAATAGATGTCGGTTAGTAAAGTCAGCAGGTAATACAAAAATATATGGGTAGTATTTGTGAGTGATAACGGAGTTTCTATTGATAAGTGCGATCCTAGCAACACAATTTCTATGTACAATTTATTAACATACGGCCGTGCAATTAAGGAGTAGCGCATGACGAAGACCCTCTTTCGCCAATCATTTCTTTTTGACAGCCTAGATCTTGAGCAAGAAGTGGTTGCAGGACAGACCGTACTGAGTAACGGTGTTCAAATTAAGCTTCATCAACGCGGTGTATTGGAAGTGATTCCCGCAGAGTATAATTCTGAGACCAAGAACATCATCTTTTCAACAGGTGTTCATGGCGACGAAACTTCACCAATGGAGCTGATTGATAAGCTCATTGAGGATATTGAAACCGGCTTCCAAGTCGTGACAGCAAGATGTTTGTTCATCATTGCTCACCCAGAAGCGACCAATGCGCATACGCGTTTTCTTGATGTGAATATGAACCGTCTGTTTGATGAAAAACAGTACGAGAGTAATCGAGAAGTGGACATCGCGAAGAACCTTAAGTACTTGGTTACTGAGTTTTACAAGGAAACGGTGCCTGCCACTCGTTGGCACTTAGATCTGCACTGTGCTATCCGTTTGTCTAAGCATTACTCTTTCGCCGTAAGCCCTAAGGTTCGACACGAAGTTCGCAGTAAAGCCTTGTTCGATTTCATTAACAGTGCTCACGTTGAAGCGGTGTTGTTATCCAATGCGCCAACGAGTACTTTCAGTTGGTACAGCGCTGAAAACTTTGAAGCCCAAGCACTGACAATGGAGCTAGGGCAGGTAGCAAGAATTGGTGAGAACCAGCTTGATAAGTTAACTGCTTTCGATTTGGCAATGCGCAATTTGATTGCTGAAATAGAACCAGAGCATTTGCCAAAGAAAACCATTACTTATCGCGTAAGCCGAACCATTGTTCGTTTGCATGATGATTTTGATTTCATGTTCTCTGATGCCGTTGAAAACTTTACGGCGTTCAAGCACGGTGAAGTGTTTGGTCATGATGGTGATAAGCCATTGATGGCGAAGAATGAAAACGAAGCAGTTGTGTTCCCAAATCGCAACGTTGCTATCGGTCAACGAGCGGCCTTAATGGTGTGCGAAGTTGAAACACGATTCGACCACGGTCAGCTTGTGTACGATTAATACCTACTCGGGTTTAAACGACGAAAACAACCGCCCAACTGGTTGAAATATCAAGGTTCACATTACGGTGTGAGCCTTGAGTTTATTTGGGGATACAGGTAAGGTTACGCGAACAATTTCAAAGTAGCTTGATATGGATTTCCAACAACTTCTTCACCAAAAACAGCGAAAATGGACCCGAGCCATTTATCTGATGGCTGCACTGCTTGTCACGCTGAGTGCGATTTATCTAATGGTTGGCGATCTCTTCATTTCCCCTCTGGGCTCCATGTCCACGTTAGAACAAAAACTACTGATTGATTTACGCTTACCTAGACTATTGGCGGCTATTGCGATCGGGGCTGGGTTAGCTGTATCTGGCGCAAGCTTACAAGTCTTATTGGGTAACGTATTAGCAGAGCCCGGTGTGCTCGGCATTTCTGGTGGTGCAAGCTTAGCGATGGTGATCGTGCTGTTCTTCTTACCGTTTGCTCCTACACCAGAACTGTTCATGATTGCCGCCGTTTTAGGCTCACTCTGTTTTACCGTGATTCTAGTGAGCATGGTTAAAACGATGCGACTGACTACGGCCAAGTTATTGCTGGTGGGTGTTGCGTTAGGCATTCTTTCTGGCGCGATGGTGACGTGGGCGTTCTATTTTAGTGATGACCTCAGCCTACGCTTATTGATGTATTGGCTGATGGGCAGCTTAGGTGGCGTCACTTGGTACCAACACTCGCTCACCTTAGTAATGATCCCCGTGATTATCTGGCTGTGCCTGCAAGGTAGCAAGCTAGACAAACTCATGATTGGCGAGACCCATGCTGCGCAGTTAGGCGTGAACGTTCCGAGATTACGTTGGCGTCTAATCTTCGCTGTGTCTATTTTAGTCGGCTGCGCAGTAGCGTTAGGTGGCGTGATCAGCTTTGTGGGTTTGGTGGTGCCACACTTACTCCGTTTAGCGATTGGTACCGACAACCGATACCTTCTTCCTTTGTCTGCCGTTGCAGGTGCCGCGTTACTGGTGTTTGCTGATATTTGCGCACGTACATTACTCGATTCTGCAGAATTACCCTTGGGTGTGATGACCACCAGTATCGGTGCACCAATCTTCATTTGGATGTTAATTAAAAATCATGATTCAAATTAAGAGCCTGAGCGTCGGCGCTCGTTTATTACCACTATCATTTGAGCTCAAGCAAGGGCAGGTGACTCATGTTATCGGTCCTAATGGCAGTGGCAAAAGTACCTTACTAGAAGCGATATCTGGCGTTGGTGATGGCTACAAAGGTGATATCAAGCTCGATGGGCAAGACTTATCTGTGTTGTCGTTACAAGACTTATCATTACACCGTGCTTATCTGTGTCAAAGTGCAAGACCGGCCTTCAACTTGGAAGTGTTCCAATACCTTGCGTTATCACTGCCAAGTTCATCGCACGGCCTTGATACTGAAATCAACACGGCTTTGGAAGAGATAAGCCAGATGTTGGACATCACAGACAAACTTCATCGTTCAATTCAGACACTGTCTGGCGGTGAATGGCAACGCGTTCGCTTGGCGGGAATGTGCCTGCAAATTTGGCCGACGCTTAATCCTTACGCAAAGCTCCTGATCCTCGACGAACCTGCAGCGCCGTTAGATATTGCTCAAGAAGCGTTGCTGTATAAGCTTATCGAACGAGTGGCTGAGAAGGGCATTGCGGTTATTATGGCTAACCACGACCTGAACCGAACCTTGAGGCATGCCGACCAAGTACTGCTGCTCGAAAAGGGCGTACTACAAGCATCAGGCAGTGCAGAGCAAGTGCTTGTGCCTGAACAGCTAGAATCCGTATTTAACACGCAAGTAAAAAGCATCTCGGTCGACAATCAAACTTACCTATTGTTTGGTTAATTTAGGCTCATCAATACAAGGCAATCTCTATGTTTAGATATATTCAACGACGACGAATCAAGAAAGTAATCAAATCACTTTCTGCAAAGTTGGTGAAAGCGTACGGAAGCAGTGATTTTTTCTCTATTGGGCAAGTAGAAACGAGTTCATGTGAATTGAGTAAGCGCCAACAACTGGTTGCCTTAGCATTGTTTGCTGATCCACAAGACCTTGCTGCTGAAATTGCTCCAGCCATTCAACTGCTGCGTAATGATGTGTCTAATGACTTCTTCGGTGGTGAGGAATATAACGCGCGTGATGTACTTAATTTGTTGGGCGGTGGCGGTTGGAAGGGCGGTCGTATGGACGATGATATGTCGAATCGATTTGGCATGAATAGCCGCTATTAGTTTAGCTCGTTCAAATTAACGTTTAATGATTTATCCATTTATAAACGTATACGCTCAATAGCTTAGCGACTTTACAGCAGTCTCAACAACGTAATAATAATGATGATAAAAAGCACTCAATATCATTATTTATGCGAGCGTTTCACTCCAATTAATTCAATGAAAAAATACCTTCCTAGCGATCTATTTTCTTAGGGAATGCGTAATTTTTGTCGGTAAAAATTGATAATTCGAACCAATATCATCTATCTCTAACGCATTTCTTTGAGTTGTGTGATTCTGATTCCTTTCAAAATAAATCCCACTTTTATTGATAGTTATGACGTATATATTTTCCGTGTTCTTTAAGTCAGAAACTATAAACCCTCGAACTGCAATCTTGATTAGTCAATGTCCAATCAATATTGCATACGGGGGTAAAATAATAGAGAGTGGGAAAGTGAAAATAGCAAATAATAATATTCTAAAAATAGCAGTGGGTATGGCTATGCTATCGAGTGTGCCGTCAGTGGCAAATGCTCATGGTTGGTCTGAATTTCCAAGCGCACGTCAGAACACCTGTTACGAGCAAGGCGGAGTTTGGTCGGGTACACCACCAAATGCTGCATGTGCTCAAGCGAAAGATATTTCTGGATCATACCCGTTCGTTCAACGTAACGAGTATGCGAAAAACATTCAAGACTTCAACAACATCAATGCAGTGAAAGCGGCGATTCCAGACGGCACGTTATGTTACGCCAATGATTCGCAAAAACGTGGCATGGGTGCACCTCATACAGGTTGGACTCGCACCGAGTTAAGCACTGGTACATTTGAATATGTATTCAATGCGACTGCACCACACAACCCGTCATTCTGGGAGTTCTACCTAACCAAACCAAACGCCGACCTGAGCAAAGGCCTAGCGTGGGGAGATTTAGACCTTCTCCAAGAAGTTGGGAATGTTCCTGTAAGTGGTGGCAAATACCGTATCAACGTAACGATTCCTTCAGACCGATCTGGCGACGCAATCTTATACGTACGTTGGCAACGTGACGATGCAGCAGGAGAAGGCTTCTACAACTGTTCAGACATCACAATCGCCGGTGGTACAACTCCTCCACCAGAGCCGGGTCCGGTGCCTGATCTAGTCCGTGGCGACCTGTTTGTTTCTGACCAGTTTGGTACGCCAGAAATTGGTGATACGGTTAAGTACGACATCATCAACAAGTACGGTGAAGTCGCGCGTAGCTTCGACATCGTTATCGACGCTTCAAACGTTAACGATTGGGCTCGCTTGTTGGCTTCAGAGATTAACGGCTGGCACGAAGAGTTTAAAGATGGCGCGATCTTCATTGGTGACTGGCACACTGAAATGCAGCACTACATGTACTTCCAAAACGATCCTTCACGTAACTTCTTTAACTCAAAAGATAGCCGTGCTTCTGGTCAGTTAACGCTGATTGATGGTGGCGACGGTGGTGTTGAACCATTGAAAGGCGACATCTACGAGCTAGTGAAGAGTGACAACGTTGTGAATGCTGGCGACAAAGTTGTGATTGCAACAAGCGAAGCGGCGACATTGACTCAAACTCAAGGCTCTTCAGTAAGCATTCAAAATAACGGCACGGCTTCTATCGTAGTTGATACCACTGGCATCACTGCAAACGAAACTCTATCGTTTATGGCTAGTTCTATCGAAAGTGATAGTGTTGAAACCTTCACGTTCGAAGTGATTGCCGATGACGGTGGTGTAACACCAGACCCAGATCCAACGCCGGATCCTGAACCGACTCCAGACCCAGACAATGGCACGTGGGACTCATCAGCGACTTACCTTGGTGGCGAAGTCGTGACTTACTCGAACCAGTCGTGGAAAGCACAATGGTGGGTTCAAGGTGGTACAAACCCTAAAGCGACCTACGAAAATGATCAGTGGGGCGTTTGGCGTCCAGCTAACTAGTCAGCTAGTCAAACTAAGTAACTAAATAAATAAGACACCACACTCTATTGATGAGTGTGGTGTCTTTTCTTGTGGGAGAGATAAACAAGTCGACCGTGAAGGTAATTGGGTTTAGGGTAGGGCTTTGTTATACCTGAATGTCCGAGTGCTTCGAATATCCACGGTTTAGTAATCTTTTACACATTAGATAGAAAAGACTTTTTGATGAAAAAATCTCAGATACTTGCCAATACAATCAAGAATCAGATAGAACAAAACATCTGGCTTAGTGGTGAGAAAATTCCATCGATTAGAGACGCGTGTAAACGTTATAAACTCAGTATCGAGACGGTACTTCAGGCGTATCAACAGCTTGAAGACCAAGGCTATGTGCGCTCGAAGCCTAAATCTGGCTATTTCGTGTTACCGCGCAGAAATGTGTTCACCTCAGAACTCGCACAACAAAAAGCCATCAAGCCGTATCCCGTTAAGATCAGCGACCTGCTTTACGATGTACTTCAACGAGCCAAAGACCCTAGTATCATTCCACTCAGCTCGGCATTTCCAGACCCTGCCTTGTTTCCGCATCAAGCGTTGTCGCGCAGTTTAGCCAATGCCAGTCGTCAAATGCCCGATAACAGCATGCTTACTAATCTGCCACCGGGCAGTGAAACATTACGCAGGCAAATCGCTCAACGCTATCAGGCTGGTGGGTTAGATGTATTGCCCGACGATATTGTGATCACGTCAGGGGCAATGGAAGCACTTAACTTATGCCTGCAATCCTGTACCGAGCCGGGTGACTTAGTCGCGATAGAGTACCCTGCGTTTTACGGTGTGTTACAGACTATTGAAAGGCTTAATCTTACCGCTGTTGAGATCCCGACCGACTCTGAAACCGGTATCGATTTAGATGTGTTGGAATCGGTTTTTGCTTCAATGAACATCAAAGCGTGCTGGTTCATGACAGAATCGCAAAACCCAGTGGGTTATTCGATGAGTGATGGAAACAAGCTGCGGTTGGCCGAGTTGGTGAATCAACATAAGATCCCAATGATTGAAGACGATGTGTATCGTGAGCTTCATGTCGGCAACCAAAGCTCATTGCCTGCTAAAGCCTATGACACCGGCGAGCAAATCATGCTGTGCGGTTCGTTTTCCAAATCATTGTCGCCCGGCTTTCGAATCGGTTGGGTAGTTGCAAGGAAACAAGCGTTAAAGATTCAGAGATTGCAGCACCTTTCGACGCTCTCAAGCAGTATTCCTATCCAACTTGGACTGTCTCATTACCTGACGTTTTATAGTTATGACAACCATCTTAAAAAACTTCGCAAGCTTTTGAATGAAAGGAAGAAGGCACATATTGCATTGTTAGAATCTAGCTTACCTTCAAGTGCGATGGTGCATAAAAGCCAAGGTGGTTACTTCCTTTGGATAGAGTTGCCTCATTCTGTTTGTGTTGAGAAGCTTTATGAGCAAGCACTTGAACACAACATCTCTGTCGCGCCGGGAATTATATTCAGCAGCGACAAAAAGTTCTCTCATCACATCCGTCTCAACTGCTCGTACGCTTGCGACGACAAAATCGCAGAAGCCATTCGTACTCTAGGTGGTTTGATTCAGACAATGCAATTACAAGCCTAAGTCGTTAGCTGAGTTACCGGCTGCTCCATACTTCAACGCTAGTCTCTACTGACTGGATAAATAATCTGTTCTGTTTTTTAACAACAAATCTGTTCTAGTTTGGTTTGTTCGAACTGTGCTGAAATACGCTCCAATTCTTAATATGAAATCCATCATTATGATGTTTGGAGCTTAAATGTTTGATGTAGTTGAATTGTCGCGTTTACAGTTTGCGCTAACCGCTATGTTTCACTTTCTCTTCGTCCCGTTAACTATTGGTATGTCTTGCTTATTGGCGATCATGGAGTCGATCTATGTGCTTACCGGTAAGCAAATCTATCAGGACATGACTCGCTTTTGGGGCAAACTTTTTGGTATTAACTTCGCCTTAGGTGTCACGACCGGATTAACCATGGAGTTCCAGTTCGGCACCAACTGGTCTTATTATTCTCACTATGTCGGCGACATCTTTGGTGCTCCTCTTGCTATCGAAGCGCTTGTTGCATTCTTCCTAGAATCCACCTTTGTTGGACTGTTCTTCTTCGGTTGGGAAAGGCTATCCAAACGCCAACACCTTGTGGTGACTTGGCTGGTGGCGTTGGGCTCTAGCTTCTCTGCGTTATGGATTCTGGTAGCTAACGGTTGGATGCAAAACCCGATTGGGTCAGAGTTCAATTACCAAACCATGCGTATGGAAATGACTAGCTTCGCCGAAGTGGTGCTCAACCCGGTGGCTCAGGTTAAGTTTCTACACACAGTCGCTTCGGCTTATACCTGCGGTGCGATGTTTATCCTTGGCGTGAGTTCATACTACTTGCTGAAAGGTCGTGACGTTGCTTTTGCAAAACGTTCGTTTGCTGTCGCAGCTTCGTTCGGCATTGCTTCTATCATATCGGTGATCGTATTAGGTGATGAGTCGGGCTATGAACTGGGTGACGTCCAAAAAGTGAAACTTGCGGCGATTGAAGCTGAATGGCACACCGAACCGGCACCTGCGGCGTTTACTTTGTTTGGATTACCAAATCAAGAACAAGGCAAAACCGACTTTGCTGTGAAAATTCCCTATGTGATGGGGATTATTGCAACGCGATCTTTGGACGAGCAAGTGACGGGACTTCATGATCTGCGTGATCAACATTTAGTGCGTATTCGAAACGGTATTATTGCTTATGAATTGCTAGAGCGCTTGCGATCTGGCGATACCTCACATGAGACAGAACGAGCTTTCGATCAAACCAAACATGACCTCGGATATGGCTTATTACTTAAGCGATACACAGATACCGTGACTGATGCTACTGAACAACAAATCCAACAAGCAGCCGATGATTCAATCCCAACTGTGTGGCCTCTGTTCTGGTCATTCAGAATCATGGTGGGTTGTGGCTTCATTATGTTATTTGTCTTTGGCGCGGCTTTCTTACAAACCTATCGTAAAAACATCACTCAAAAGCCTTGGTTATTGAAGGCGGCACTTTGGTCAATTCCATTACCTTGGGTGGCAATCGAAGCAGGTTGGTTTGTTGCGGAGTATGGTCGTCAGCCATGGGCGGTGGGTGAAATCCTCCCTGTTGCGGTCGCGGCATCGTCGCAAACCGTTGAGAACTTGCTGACGTCTCTCGCGCTAATTATTGGCCTCTACACGGTGTTCATCATTGTTGAAAGTTACTTGATGATTACCGTCGCTAAAAAAGGCCCAAGCAGTTTGAAAACGGGGCGTTATCACTATGAACAAACAACAACATCACTTGAAGCCAAATTGGCACAACAAGTTCAACAATAAGGTGACTGACTCATGTTTGAATATGACACATTGCGTTTAATTTGGTGGGTGCTAATCGGTGTACTGCTGATTGGTTTTATGATCACCGATGGCTTCGATATGGGAGTTGGAGCGTTGTTACCGTTTATCGGTAAAACCAATTCTGAAAGACGAGTGATGATTAACTCCATTGCACCCCATTGGGACGGAAACCAGGTGTGGTTAATTACCGCAGGTGGCGCGTTGTTTGCGGCTTGGCCTCTGGTTTATGCGACATCGTTTTCAAGCCTTTATGTGGCGATGTATTTGGTGCTTATTTCATTGTGGTTGCGTCCTTTGGCGCTTGAGTATCGAGCAAAGATCGACAGCGATCAGTGGCGACAAGTATGTGACTTGGCAATCTCGTTCTCAGGCTTCTTCCCTCCAATCTTGTTTGGGGTGGCGTTTGGCAATTTGATGCAAGGCTTACCTTTTACGCTCAATAGCTTCTTGATGGTTGAGTACCATGGTTCGTTTATCGATTTGATTAACCCATTTGCGCTTTTGTGTGGCCTGGTTGGGTTATTGATGGCGCTGTTACAAGGCAGTGCGTGGTTGATGATGAAAACCACAGACGCAGTGTACAAAAAGGCAAGAACGGTGACGCAGGCGAGTGCTGTACTTATCGCTTTCCTCATGGTGATTGGCTGTATGGCGATAAACCATATTGACGGGTATCTGATAGTCAGTGCGATGGATCATAGCTCGGCTTCGAATCCTTTGAACAAAGAAGTCATCACACAAACAGGCGCTTGGTTAACCAACTTCGATACGTACCCTTGGATGTGGTTTGCACCGATCGGCAGCGTGACTATTCCATTACTGGCTTTGATTGGCGCAAGGTTGAAGTGGGATGCGATTGCTTTTATTAGTTCCAGCCTGACTAACGCTTGCATCATCTTAACGGCGGGTTTCTCGATGTTCCCGTTCATTATCCCGTCTAGCGTTAACCCGAGTAATAGCCTAACGCTGTGGGATTCAACATCGAGCGAACTGACCTTGAACATCATGACAGGCGTAGCATTCGTGATGGTGCCAATCATTCTGTGTTATACCGCGTTCAGTTATCGAACCATGTTTGGGCGACTCGATAACGAGTATGTCGAACGCAACGGCAATTCACTGTATTAAGGAGTTTCTCATGTGGTATTTTATTTGGATATTAGGCTTATTTCTAGCCTCTGCATTTGCAGTTTTGAATGTCATCAGCCTAGAGAAAAGTGACTCAGAAACTGAGTTCTGATTGACCTTTGATTCATAAAGAGACCAGAAGCATGATGCTCTGGTCTTTTTTATGAGCCTTCCTAAAGCGTAAGGTTTGGTTCTTCCTTCGTGGTACAAGATGGTAAGACTTAAATCGAGTTAGCTGCATTCTTTTAAGTACACCTATATCTCAACTCTATATAAGATTTAATCAAAACAATTTCATCTAACCTATTGTTAAATATTTACTATTTGATAGTGTGTCTAGGTGCACATTAAGGATGTGTTTCATATTTAGCGATGAAAATAGTAGGAGTTGCGATGAGTATTATAGTGAGACGGTCTGAACCGTCAGATGCAAAGGGAATCAAAGAAGTTTACGAATGCACTAATGCTTATACCGGTACGCTGCAACTCCCAAATCCATCTCTGGAAAGCTGGCAAAAACGAATCTCTAATATGCCTGACAACGTGTACTCGTATGTCGCGATGATCGACGATGAGATTGTTGGCAACTTGGGGATGGAAGTGTGTGTAAACCCGAGAAGGCGTCATGTTGCTTCATTCGGTATGGGTGTTAAAGACGATGTATTAGGCAAAGGTGTCGGTAGTCAACTGCTCGCGACCGCGATCGACTTGTGTGATAACTGGATTAACATCAAACGACTGGAGCTAACGGTGTACACCGATAACGAAAGAGCGATCAGTCTCTACAAGAAATTCGGTTTTGTTATTGAAGGAGAGTCGGCTGGGTTCGCTTTCAGAAATGGCGAATATGTGGCGGCTTATCACATGGCACGACTGGTATAGTGTTCTGCTTCTAATACAAGGCTCCAATTACCACAGCTAGGGTTTTCTAATAGATAATAAAACACCACGTTAAAATAACGTGGCGTTTTCGATTTCAGTCAACTGCGGCTTTAAAGTGCTTCAGTTGTAGCCTTACTTAAGCCGTTAGAGGCTCAAGGTTCGCAGGGCGGTAATGTACAGATTTTAGTACTTTACCTTGGCGAACTGTCTTGCCTTCCGATACGAAATCTTCCGCACACTTAGCGATGATGTATTCACCTTTTTGAACAGCCATTAGTTTGATGTTCTGCTCAGCATAGAAAGCTTCAGTTTCTGCGTATTCTGTTTCGTTACGGCACACTTTACTCATGTTGCTTGAGTGTACTTCGTCCCAACAAGGCAGAAAGTCGATTGAGCGGTTTTTAGAAACATTCAACAGTAGGTCGATCAGGTAGCTGATTGCTAGGTTGTCTTCTACCTTAGCTTGGCCAAGGTGAACTAAACGTCCCATCAAAACATAAACGCTGTCTACAATAGCGTCCGCTTGTTCGATTTTAGAGTCAGCTTCTGCAAGTTCTGTTAGTTCTTCGATCGCTAGAGATGTGTGTAGCGTATCGCCTTTTTCGTCCATTGTTTCAGGAGCAGCAACAGGCAGATCAAAAGTACTGCGGAACTCTTCAATGTCGCGGTAAAGGTGATCGTAGATTTCTTGGCTTAGTTGAGAAAGGTTCATTTTCCTATCCATTCTGTTTCGTTAATGGGGTATTTTACCAAAGCTGGGAATAGGGTGCTAACGCAAAGTCGACTTTTATTCATTGGTTTAATGAGGTATCTTGCATAAAAACTAATTGATTAATATATAATTTACAGTAGGCCACACGTAATATTGCCAATCAGTTCTCCGTCGTAGGATCACAGTTATGCACCAAGCTAATGAAAGTGAAGTTGTTATACGTCGTTTGTATCAAATCACCAATGATTATCGAAAAGGGTTCGATATTCAGATCGCTCAGCTGCTTATCATGGGGCTTGAACGCTTCAACCTTGATATTGGTATCTTATCTAAAGTCGAGGGTAATACTTACTTAGTTGAACACTCTGTCACACCTGAAGGGGTTGAGCTCAATAGTGGCGATATCTTCGACTATAGTTCGACCTATTGTGAGATTACGTGCAAATCTGTTGGCCCTATTTGTATTGAGCATTGCGGTAAACATGATAAGTATGCGACACATCCTGCCTACCAATCTTTTGGGCTAGAGTCTTATATTGGTATCCCGATTTTCGTCAATGATGAGCTTTATGGCACCTTAAACTTTTCAAGCCCAGCTCCCTATCATCGCGAGTTTAAAGAGTTCGATATCGACGTCATGCGGTTAATGGCGTCATGGATCGAAGTGGAACTGGTTAGAAGACAGCAAGAACGTAAACTGACAGAGTTAAATGAAAAACTTGAATATCAAGCTTTGTACGATCCTCTTACACACTTGCCGAATCGACGTTGCTTGTTCAAAACGTTGAATGCAGAAGTGGAGCAGTTAAAAGGCTCTCTAGGTAAAGGGACACTAGCCGTCGTAGACATCGATTTCTTTAAGGTCGTTAATGACACTTACGGTCACCAAATGGGTGACGTTGTTTTAAAGAAAGTGGCAAACGTTCTGCGCAATAAT
>NZ_JBFSTC010000104.1:0-18052 GCF_041466605.1 Vibrio sp. 10N.247.310.17
GTTATCGAGATACAGACTACTTCTTCTTGAAGATAAAAGCGGCTTTCCCCGGAAATCCGCGATGAACCTTTTTTATCACTGTTTTTTTATCCAGTAAAACTTTGCACAAATCTCACTCTATGTAATACTTTAGCCACTTAAAATTACATGGTCTGTTGAGATGGATAAAATAGAAATTAGAGGCGCTCGTACGCATAACCTCAAAGACATTAACCTAACCATACCTCGTGATAAGCTAACGGTTATCACTGGATTATCAGGTTCAGGAAAGTCGTCACTTGCGTTTGATACCCTCTACGCAGAAGGTCAACGTCGTTATGTTGAGTCTCTGTCGGCCTATGCTCGTCAATTTCTATCTCTCATGGAAAAGCCTGATGTCGACCACATCGAAGGTTTATCTCCAGCCATCTCTATCGAACAGAAATCAACTTCTCACAATCCTCGTTCAACGGTTGGCACCATCACTGAAGTCTATGATTACCTAAGACTGCTTTATGCTCGTGTCGGTGAACCACGCTGTCCTGATCACAATACCCCTCTTGCAGCACAAACCATCAGTCAAATGGTCGATAAAGTCTTAGAACTGCCTGCTGGTTCAAAGATGATGCTTTTGGCTCCGATAGTCAAAGAACGTAAAGGTGAGCACGTTAAAACGCTTGAGAACCTAGCGGCTCAAGGCTTTATCCGTGCCCGTATTGATGGCGAGACCTGTGATTTGTCCGATCCACCAACATTGGAACTGCACAAGAAGCACACCATTGAAGTTGTCGTTGATCGCTTTAAGGTTCGCCCAGATCTTCAACAGCGTTTAGCTGAATCGTTTGAGACAACATTAGAGCTCTCTGGCGGTATCGCTGTAGTCGGTTGGATGGATGATAAAGAACAAGAAGAGATCGTGTTCTCGGCTAATTTTGCTTGTCCAAAGTGTGGCTACAGCATGCAAGAACTTGAGCCTCGCCTATTCTCATTCAACAATCCTGCTGGTGCATGTGGTACGTGTGATGGACTTGGTGTTCAACAATATTTTGACCCAACTCGAGTAATTTTAGATGAGAACCTAAGCATTGCAGAAGGTGCGATAAAAGGCTGGGATCAGAAAAATTATTACTATTTCCAAATGCTGACATCGCTATCAGACCATTATGGTTTTGACCTTTATGCTCCGTTCAACTCTTTACCAAAGAAAACTCAAGAGATCATCCTCAAGGGCTCTGGTAGAACTGAAGTTGAATTCAAATACATCAATGATCGTGGTGATATCCGAGTCAAGCGTCACCCCTTTGAAGGTATTTTAAATACGCTGGAACGCCGTTACCGCGACACTGAATCTAGCGCGGTGCGTGAAGATCTTGCCAAGTACATATCAACGAAATCATGCTCTAGCTGTGATGGTACACGCTTAAGATTAGAAGCTCGAAATGTCTTTATTGGCGATACCACACTGCCAGAAATCGTTCAGCTCAGTATTGCTGACGCACTGCAATTTTTCCAAGAGTTGAAGTTAGACGGCCAGCGTGGACAAATTGCTGATAAAGTGATGAAAGAGATCAATGATCGTCTGCATTTTTTGGTGAACGTTGGTTTGAATTACCTGAACCTATCACGCAGTGCAGAAACACTGTCAGGTGGTGAAGCGCAAAGAATTCGTCTAGCAAGTCAAATTGGGGCCGGTTTAGTTGGCGTTATGTATGTGCTGGATGAACCATCAATTGGCCTCCACCAGCGTGATAATGAACGTCTACTGCAAACTCTGGTTCACCTAAGAGACTTAGGAAATACCGTACTTGTTGTTGAGCATGACGAAGATGCGATTCGTTGCGCTGACCATGTTATCGATATAGGCCCAGGCGCAGGTGTTCATGGTGGTCACGTGGTCGCTGAAGGCACCATGCAAGACATCATCGAAAATCCGAATTCTTTAACTGGGCAATACCTCAGCGGCGCCAAAGAAATTGCGATCCCCAAACAAAGAACGCCTATCGATAAGAAAAAGGTCGTCGAGATCGTTGGCGCGACTGGGAACAACCTAAAGAATGTCACTGCGACAATCCCTGTAGGCTTGTTCAGCTGTATTACCGGTGTATCGGGATCCGGTAAATCAACACTCATCAATGACACCTTCTTTAAAGTCGCCCACACTCAATTGAACGGTGCAACAACTGCAGTTCCGGCGCAGCACAAAAAGATTAAAGGCTTAGAGCATTTCGACAAAGTAATCGATATTGATCAAAGCCCTATCGGTCGAACACCAAGATCGAATCCTGCAACCTACACTGGTATTTTCACTCCAATTCGAGAGTTATTTGCAGGTACACAAGAATCACGATCTCGTGGCTACAAGCCAGGTCGATTCAGTTTTAACGTTCGTGGTGGTCGTTGTGAAGCGTGTCAGGGAGACGGTGTCATCAAAGTAGAGATGCATTTCTTGCCAGATGTGTATGTACCGTGTGATATGTGTAAAGGTAAGCGTTATAACCGTGAGACTCTAGAGGTCCGCTACAAGGGTAAAACCATTGACGAAGTTCTAGAGATGACTGTCGAAGATGCTCGTGAATACTTCAACCCAGTGCCTGTTATTGCACGTAAACTGCAAACACTCATGGACGTGGGTCTCTCTTACATTCGCTTAGGGCAAGCGGCAACCACCTTATCTGGTGGTGAAGCACAACGCGTTAAATTAGCACGTGAGTTATCGAAACGAGATACGGGGAAAACCTTATACATTCTCGATGAGCCAACAACAGGCCTTCATTTCCACGATATTCAACAGCTATTAACGGTATTACATAGATTACGTGATCACGGCAATACGGTTGTCGTGATTGAGCATAACCTAGACGTCGTCAAAACCGCGGACTGGATCCTAGATCTTGGCCCTGAAGGTGGTCAAGGAGGCGGTGAAATTGTTGCAGAAGGTACTCCTGAAGATGTGGCTTTAGTCGAAGGTTCGCACACGGCTCGCTTCCTTAAGCCTATGTTAAATTTGAAGTAGGTGTAAAATAGCGTCCTGCGAGCAGACAGAAAAATGTTAAAGTAACAGAGCTTGTTTCAGAAGGAACAAGCTCTGTTTTTATAAGGTTAGGGATTTATGGCAACAATACACACTAGCGGTACCCAACTAGAAAATCAGGTAACTAAGCTACCACTCAATAAAGCATTTCTGGCCTCTCTAGCTGTTGTATTCTTATTAGCCATGCATTTTTTCATGCCTAACCCAGGAGGCTCAGGCCTTGCTTTATCCTTTAATCCAACCACTTGGCTAGCCCTTAGCTTTACGCTGGCGATTGGCTTCTACCAACTTGCTACTAACCGAGTACTCAAGTATTCCAAATTAACGATTGGCTTGTTGATAAGCTGCCTCATACTCACACTGCCGATTTTATACAGCAATGCCGCCCTTCAAGGAGCATCAGGGCGCTTACTTGGATTGTGGGCGGGCTTTACATTATTCGTCGTGCTGCAACAATTTAAGTTCAGCAATAAGCACAAGCAGCGCATGTTGTGGTTCATTGTGCTTGCTGTTGTCATACAGGCACTATTTGGCTATGTGCAATATTTCCTATTAGAACCAGGCAACCTATTGGGCTACAACACTGCTGCAAACCGACCATATGGGATATTCCAACAACCTAATGTAATGGCAAGCTTTCTTGCTACTGGTTTTGTGCTGTCAGCTTATCTTTTAGCAAGGCAACCAACTAAATATAATCACCAAATTAGCGAGTCGCTTCTACTTTATTTAACACCAGCCTTAACCGTACCTTTGCTGATCATCATCGCATCACGTACCGGATGGTTGGCTGCCGTCATTGGGTTTGTCTGCATTCTGCCTTATCTATACAAGTTCTCAACCAAGAAACGCTTCTACGGGTGGTGTGCATCAGTGGTAGTCGGTATCATCGTCGCCTTTTCGGTGATCAGCCTCAGCGCAACTGATAGTTTCGCCAGTAAAAAAGCAAACTTAGAAAGTCCACGAGCTTATACCTTTCCACAAGCGCTCGATATGATGATCGAAAAACCATTTACCGGTTATGGCTACGGAAAGTTCGAATCCGAATACACGCTATACACAGCCCGCCAACATCAACTTAACTCAAATTATCATCCCGGCCTTCCTGCAATGGATCACCCACACAATGAGTTCCTGTTTTGGGGGGTTGAAGGCGGAATAGTACCAATCATCGGGATCTTGATTGCTGCAGTGTTGGTGATGTCACGCATAGCAAGCTCAGCGAAAGGAACACGTCTAGCACTGCTTGCGCTATTCATACCTATACTCTTACATTCTCAGCTTGAGTATCCTTTTTACCACTCGGCGATTCACTGGATAACCTTTATCATTTTGATTTACTGGGTCGATCAACGGGCTTCTCGCCACTATCAGCAGCCGTTTAGTATCGTCAGTAAAACCCTACTCAGAGTGTCGAGCTTAATCGTGCCTATCTTAGTGAGTTTTTACATGCTGAGTGCCTTACACACCAATTATGTACTCACTAAATTTGAAATGTCTAAGCCGAAAAACCCAGACATTCTTAAGCAGGTAACCAACCCCGTAGTCTGGAAAGATCGCTATGATTGGGACGTGTACAGTACCTATCTAAATATCGGCCTCTACAAAGCCGATCCTAGCCTGATCCTTCCTTATATAGATTGGTCGTTAGAAATCATAAAGAATAAGCCAAGGCCTGCTTTCTACAGCAACCTGATTCTCGCATATCAAGGATTAGGAGATCACAGCAAGGCAGAACAAATTCGCAGTGAAGCGAGCTTCTTGTTCCCAAATCGAGACTTTTCAAAGGTTCAGTATAAGAAAGTATCACAAGAAGAAGATAACCTGTCGTCTACTGAGTGATGTTTAGCTCTCAGAACTAAAGCACCATTTCTGATCTTTCGGTTAGGCACAAAAAAGCGCACGATCTCTCGTGCGCTTTTCTTTTAAACTTCAATTTATTAGCATTATGTTAAAACATCTTGCAACGCTTTTAAGCACAAAGCGACATTCTCTTTTCGAGCGCCATAACCCATCAGACCAATACGCCAAGCCTTTCCAGCCAGAGAGCCCAGCCCAGCACCGATTTCAAGATTATACTCTTCTAACAGCTGCGTTCTTATTTTGGCTTCATCAATCCCTTCAGGGAAGTAAAGCGCATTCAATTGAGGTAAGCGACTCTCTTCAGCAACCACAAATTCCAACCCCAAAGCTTCTACGCCACCTTTAAGTTCTTGGTGCATCGCATAGTGACGAGACCACGCATTATCTAGGCCTTCATTTTTCAACAAAACCAGCGACTCATGCAGAGCATAGAGGCTATTGACAGGTGCAGTATGGTGGTAACTACGCTTACCTTCTCCACTCCAATAACCTAATACCAAGCTCTGATCCAAGAACCAGCTTTGTACGGGAGCTTGACGTGCTTTCATTTTATCAACAGCACGTTGAGAGAACGTCACTGGAGATAAACCAGGAACACAAGACAGACACTTCTGACTGCCAGAGTAAACCGCATCAAGCTGCCATTCATCAACCAACAATGGCACACCACCTAATGATGTCACCGCATCCACAATCGACAACGCATCAAACTGACGAGCGACTGCGGAAATAGCTTGAGCATCCGATAACGCGCCAGTAGACGTCTCGGCATGCACAAATGCGACAGCAACAGCATCGGGGTTTTCTGCCAATGCCTTTTCGACCTTTTCAACTGAAACGGGCTTACCCCACTCGTCATCAACAAGGATGGCTTCACCACCGCAGCGAACAACATTCTCGCGCATACGCTCACCAAAAACACCGTTACGACAAACAATGACCTTTTCACCAGGCTCAATCAAATTAACAAAACAGGTTTCCATGCCCGCACTGCCTGGAGCAGAAACAGCAATCGTAAATTCATTCTCTGTTTGGAATGCATACTTAAGAAGTTGTTTAAGCTCATCCATCATCGCAATAAATAGCGGGTCGAGGTGACCAATGGTTGGACGGCTTAATGCCTGTAAAACTTGAGGATAAATGTCTGAAGGCCCCGGCCCCATTAACGTTCGGTGTGGCGGATAAAAGCTATCGATAGCAGCAGTGAGTGTTAAATTAGACATGTACATCCCTTACGTTAATGTTGTGAACAATCCACCCTAAAGCAAATTGATTACCTCAGCAATTAGCCATAAGTATTGAGGTCAAACCAGTGTCACATAATTGTTAAAATTATTTTTCAATTATCTCACGTTACGGATTGACATTATTTGCGCAAACACGTTCAATGAAATGGCTATCTAGCAGAAGAGGAGCACTGCCCAGGCAGGTGTTTTGTGGAACCGCATTTCCAATACAAAACATTCATGGGGAGCAGTGCCGAGATAATAAAAGGATGCAGGACCTTTATTATCGGTTGAGCGGGCTGAATCCCGTTAACTGTCGCCATTTCTATATGGTGAAGAGCTTCTGAGGTTACTATTCTAATAATTCCTCTCTTTTTTGCTCTAAAACTCTCTTCGAAAAACATCGGACGTTGGATTACCCAACAGTAATTTTATTTTAGGAAATCGTGGGAGATATATCGTGAGTGCATCTAATGTAGCTGGTTCTTTTAATGTCGCTAAGTTTGGTGGAACAAGTGTTGCCAACTTTGAAGCAATGAGCCGTTGTGCTGCCATTATTGAAAACAACTCAAATACGAAACTGGTCGTGAGTAGCGCATGCTCTGGCGTGACTAACCTGCTTGTTGAACTCGCGAATGGTGTTCAAGATAAAACTCGTCGCCAAGAACTAGTGACACAGTTAACCGATATTCATAATACGATTCTTGCTCAGCTAGCTGACCCAATTAGCATTGAAAAAGATGTGCACTGTATTCTGGATGATATTGCGAGCGCTGCAGAAGCCGCATCATTCCAAGCCAGTACCAAACTCACCGATCACCTAGTGGCATGTGGCGAACTGATGTCGACACATATCCTCGCTCAAATCATTCGCGAACGTGGTACACCAGCGGCTCGTTTTGATATCAGAGAAGTGATGCGCACCAATGATGATTTCGGTAAAGCAGAACCACAACTGGAAGATATTGCAGCCCTTGCACAGCAGAAACTGATTCCACTTTGCGAAGAACAAGTTGTCGTTACCCAAGGTTTTATCGGTGCCGACAGCGAAGGTAACACCACAACGTTAGGTCGTGGCGGCAGTGATTATTCAGCTGCACTGATTGCGGAGTCGGTACAAGCGATTGGCTTAGAAATTTGGACTGATGTTCCAGGCATCTACACCACAGATCCACGCATCGCATCGAAAGCATCTCCTATCCCAGAGATCAGCTTCAGTGAGGCATCTGAGATGGCAAACTTTGGCGCGAAAATATTACACCCTTCAACTCTGGTTCCTGCACTACGCCATCAAATCCCTGTTTTTGTCGGCTCATCAAAAGCACCAGAGCTTGGTGGAACATGGATTCGTCAACAAGTTGAAAGCTCTCCTCTGTTCAGAGCGCTTGCCCTACGCTGCAACCAAACCATGGTTACGCTACGCAGCGCTAACATGTTCCATGCCTATGGTTTTTTGGCAAAGGTATTCGAGATCCTGGCTAAACATAAGATCTCAGTCGATCTTATCACTACCTCAGAGATCAGTGTCTCACTTACTCTCGATCAAACCGATACCTCTGGTGGTGCTCCTGAGTTACCTGAAGCCGCTCGCCTTGAGCTTGAAGAGTTGTGTTCCGTAGATATTGAGCACGACCTATGCCTTGTTGCTCTTATTGGTAACAACATGAGCGAAAGCAAAGGCTATGCAAAGCAGGTATTCGGCACTCTAGAAGATTTCAACCTACGTATGATTTGTTACGGAGCAAGCCCACACAACCTATGCTTCTTGCTAGATGAATCTGTGTCTAAGTTGGCGATTCAAAAACTTCATCAAGAGTTATTTGAGTAGGTAGTCCGTTTATCATCGACAGATAAATAACTAAATTACAGATACAAAAAGGGTTGCTATTAAGCAACCCTTTCTCTTTTTTACATTGCGAAGCAAAGCTCGTTATAGATTCAAACTAGTTAATGTTTGGGCCTAACCACTTCTCAGCTTCCAACATATCCCAACCTTTACGGTCGGCATAGCTATCCACTTGATCCTGTTGAATCTGTGCAATCGCAAAGTATCGGGCATCAGGATGTGAAAAGTACATACCAGACACTGAAGCACCAGGCCACATCGCGTAGCTCGTTGTTAGTGACATGTCGATCGCTTTTTCAACGTCCATCAACTCCCACAACGTTCCTTTTTCTGTATGTTCTGGGCAAGCAGGGTAACCTGGAGCTGGACGAATACCTTGGTACTTCTCACGAATCAAATCGTCGTTAGACAAGTCCTCATCTGGCGAGTAACCCCAAATATCCTTTCTCACTTCTTTATGCAGATACTCCGCGAACGCTTCAGCCAATCGGTCAGCAACCGCTTGAATCATGATGGCATTGTAATCATCGCCATTGGCTTTGTATTCATCAGCCAATTCACGTTCACCAATCCCCCCCGTTACGGCAAAACCGCCAATCCAGTCCGCTTTCCCGCTTTCTTTTGGAGCGATGTAATCAGACAAACAGTAGTTAAAACCTTTTGGCTTCTCGGTTTGTTGACGAAGGTTGTGTAAAACCTTTAACACTTCAGTACGAGATTCATCGGTATACACTTCGATATCATCGCCAACGCTGTTAGCAGGGAACATCGCACACATCCCACGAGCTCCAAGTAATTTCTCTTTCTGTACTCGATCCAATAAATCGTTGGCATCTTTGAATAAGCGTTTCGCTTCCTCGCCCACTTCTTCATGACTAAGAATTGCAGGGTATTTACCGACCAATGACCATGTCATAAAGAATGGAGTCCAGTCGATGTACTGACGCAAAGTTGCCACATCAAAATCATTAAAGATGTGAACTCCCGGTTTAGCGGGTGCCGGTGGCGTGTAAGCATCCCAATCGATAGCTACTTTATTAGCACGTGCTCTTTCAAGAGTGACCGGTTTAGTACGAGGCTTCTTACGATTATGCTGATCGCGAACGCGATCGTAATCAATATTCAACTTCTCAACAAATGCAGGTTTCAATTCGTTAGATAGCAACGAAGTACACACACCCACCGCACGTGAAGCATTGTTTACGTAGACCACAGGCTCAGAGTAGTTCCGTTCAATCTTAACGGCTGTATGCGCTTTAGATGTGGTTGCTCCACCGATGAGAAGAGGCAGTTTAAAGCCTTGTCTTTCCATTTCTTTCGCAACATGCACCATCTCATCCAGGGAAGGAGTGATCAAACCCGAAAGGCCAATGATATCGACGTTTTCTTCCTTAGCGACCTTAAGGATTTTTTCACATGAAACCATCACGCCTAAATCGATAATTTCGTAGTTATTACACTGCAAGACAACGCCCACAATATTTTTTCCAATATCGTGAACATCTCCTTTTACGGTCGCAAGTAAGATTTTTCCGTTAGTTGCACCTACGTCTTTGGTTGCATTGATAAATGGCTCTAGATGGGCTACCGCTTGCTTCATAACACGTGCAGATTTCACCACTTGAGGAAGGAACATCCTACCTTCACCAAAGAGGTCACCAACCACATTCATACCATCCATTAATGGGCCTTCTATCACCTCGATAGGGCGAGAGGCATTAACACGAGCTTCTTCGGTATCTTCAACAATAAAGTCGGTAATACCTTTCACTAAGGAATGCTCTAAGCGTTTTTCTACTGGCCAGGTACGCCACTCTAAAGCAGATTTATCTTCAACTTTTCCAACTGCACGCTCTAGATATTCAGTTGCGATATCTAGCAAGCGCTCAGTGGAATCATCTCGGCGGTTTAGAACCACATCTTCAACGGCTTCACGTAAATCCTCAGGGACATTATCGTAAATCTCTAATTGCCCAGCATTTACGATGCCCATATCCATACCGTTTTTAAAGCAGTGGTATAGGAATACTGCGTGGATAGCCTCACGAACGTAGTTATTACCTCGGAATGAGAACGAAACATTCGATACACCACCAGAAATCATCGCATGAGGTAAGTCTCGTTTGATGTCCCCTACAGCTTCAATGAAATCGACCGCATAGTTGTTATGCTCATCAATACCTGTCGCCACAGCAAAAATGTTCGGGTCAAAAATAATATCTTCAGGTGGGAAGCCCACTTCATCAACCAGAATATTGTAGGCATTAGTGCAAATCTCAACCTTACGCTCTCGAGTATCAGCTTGGCCAACTTCATCGAACGCCATCACGATAACGGCAGCACCATATCGGCGAACCAGTTTCGCTTGTTCGACAAACTTCTCTTTCCCTTCCTTCAATGAGATCGAGTTAACGATGCCTTTACCCTGAATACATTTCAGACCCGCTTCAATAACTTCCCATTTTGAAGAGTCGACCATGACTGGCACTTTCGAGATCTCAGGCTCAGACGCACATAGATTAAGGAATTTAACCATACACGCCTCAGCGTCTAGCATCCCTTCATCCATGTTGATATCGATAATTTGAGCGCCATTCTCAACTTGCTCTCGAGCCACACTCAAAGCTTCATCATATAGCTCTTCTTTGATAAGGCGCTTAAAGCGAGCAGAGCCCGTAACGTTAGTTCGCTCACCCACGTTAACAAACAGAGATTCCTTGGATATCGTCAATGGCTCTAAACCAGAGAGACGACAAGAGACGGGTAAATCTGGTAATTGGCGCGGTGTTACACCTTCAACAGCTTCTGCCATTTGGCGTATATGTTCTGGCGTCGTACCACAACAACCACCAATTAAGTTCAAGAAACCACTTTCAGCCCATTCCTTGACGTGTTCAGCCATATCTTCGGGAGAAAGGTCATACTCACCAAATGCGTTAGGTAAACCCGCATTAGGGTGTGCAGAAACATGACATTCGGAGATACGAGACATCTCACCGACATATTCGCGCAATTCATCTGGACCTAATGCACAGTTCAATCCAAATGAGATAGGTTTTACATGACGAAGGGCATTATAGAATGCTTCTGTTGTTTGTCCGGAAAGCGTCCGACCAGATGCATCTGTGATAGTACCGGAGATCATAACCGGTAAAATGATACCTACTTCTTCAAAGACAGATTCAACCGCAAAAGCACACGCTTTCGCGTTTAACGTATCGAAGATAGTTTCAATAAGAATTAAGTCTGAACCGCCCTTGATAAGCGCACGAGTCGATTCAGAGTAAGCCTCAACAAGTTCATCAAAGCTAACATTACGATAGCCCGGATCATTAACATCTGGAGAGAGAGAACAAGTTCGGTTAGTTGGACCTAACACACCCGCCACGAAACGGGGTTTATCAGGAGTCTTCACTGTCCATTCATCTGCCGCTTCACGAGCCAACTTAGCAGCAGCATAGTTAATTTCTTCGCTAAGACTTTCCATATCATAGTCGGCCATAGCGATGGTTGTAGCGTTAAAGGTATTGGTCTCGAGGATATCAGCACCGGCTTCCAAATACTCCATATGGATATCTTTGATAAGCTTAGGCTGCGTAAGTACCAAAAGGTCATTGTTACCTTTTAAGTCACTATGCCAATCAGCAAATCGCTCACCGCGATAGTCTTGCTCTTCCAATTTATAATCCTGAATCATGGTACCCATACCACCATCAATCAGTAAAATTCGTTGCTTCAACAGAGCCTCAATCTTTTGCCTTACATTACTTCCCACGATACAACCTCATTCCTTTAATTATCTCTCCATCCTACCACACATTCAAAAGGAGTCTAGACGTCTAAAATATGAAGTAAATGACCAAGTCATGACAAAAAAATGTTTGCTATTTGAGCATGAGAGAACGAGAATTAATATTCATATTTTGTTACATATTGAGTTCCCAATGTCGGTCTATTACACCTTATGCTTCTTGTCCGCTGCTGCCATGCTTATTGCTTTCGTTAATACCAAAATTGGTAAAATGCAGACAACCATCGCCATCACAGCTGGTTCAATGATGCTATCTCTATTGATTATCATTGCGGGACAAAACAATTGGTTCCAATTGGCTGACATCGCCTCAGAAACCGTTGCCAGTATCAATTTTGAAGACTTCCTCCTGAAAGGAATACTGGGATTCTTACTCTTTGCAGGTGGTTTGGGGATTAAGTTACCTAATCTAAAAGATCAGAAATGGGAAATAACGGTACTCGCTCTTGGTGCTACACTATTTTCGACATTCTTTATTGGCTTTGTACTTTATGGATTCTGTCAATTTATCGGTATTCAATTTGACCTAATTTATTGCTTACTGTTTGGTTCTCTAATATCTCCAACCGATCCAATAGCTGTATTAGCAATAGTGAAGAAGCTCGATGCTCCCAGACGAATCTCTACTCAAATAGAGGGAGAATCTCTATTCAACGATGGTTTTGGCCTAGTCATCTTCGTAACCCTATTTACCATTGCGTTCGGCACAGAAGCACCGACTGTAGGTAGCGTGACCATGTTATTCGTCCAAGAGGCTATTGGCGGTATCGTATACGGATTTGTTTTAGGTTTGATATTCCACTATCTAATCAGCAACACCGATGACCACTCGATGGAGTTGCTATTAACCATCGGTATTCCTACAGCTGGTTATGCTTTTGCAGAGGTTCTGCATGTATCTGGACCATTAGCAATGGTGGTATCTGGTATCATGATAGGCAACTGGACACGCTTCATCGGATTTTCTAAAGAAAGTGAGGATCACCTAGACCATTTCTGGGAATTAATAGATGAGTTCTTAAATGGCGTACTATTCTTGTTGATTGGTATGTCTATGCTGCTATTCAAGTTCCACCAAGAAGATTGGATTTTGATGGCGTTCGCAGTTCCTCTAGTATTGAGTGCTCGCTACCTAAGTGTTTTCTTGTCTTATATTGGATTTAAACGCTTTAGAACTTACAACCCGTGGTCAACTAAGATTCTAACTTGGGGTGGTTTACGCGGAGGCTTAGCTCTAGCCATGGCACTTTCAATCCCTTCAGGTATCTGGGTGATTGAAGACAAGGCAATAGATGTTAAAGAGATAATCCTCGTTATGACCTATGCTGTTGTTGTATTCTCTATTCTGGTTCAAGGATCAACAATCACTCCAATGATAGAAAAAGCGAAACAAGCTGAGAAAGAATTGGATTAACACCGAAAAATATAAACGAAGGTCGCTTAGTATAAGCGGCCTTTTTTGTACCTGTGTCCATCAACAAGCACGCCTCTCTAGCCTACAAGTTGATCCCTATCTCTGACCACTACTTTAGTCATGATTGCTATCTGCAATCACGACTCTTTGTCGTACCTAACGCTTCCAAACAGGCCAACAAGCAACCACCAGTTTGAGTGCATTCGAGCGAAGATAAACACAAAGTATTTACGGAAATAAATTAAGTAAAGATACATGGCCTTCTTTTCAAGTGAAGTATTGAAAGCATAATAAAGTGTAGAAAGAGAACCACGATCGAAGAGGAATTGTAATTAGAGTAAAGCTTCGCACACCAATGTTCTAGAACCGAAACTTCTCTATAGAACATCTGATGCAGTAGCAAGAAGGGTCTAGTCTTTCTACCGGGGCGTGCAGTCTAGATCCTTAAATATGCCAGAGGAGGACTGAGTCGGCACTCCGGAGATTCAACCAAACTGGTAAGTTAGGAGGACGCCTAGTTCTCCCAACATTGCTTCGAAGAAGCAACAGACGTAAAAAAACCTAGCATTTCTGCTGAGGCTTTGTATGTGGCAGGAGTAGAGGTTTAGACTCCCAACACGCGCTATTTTGGCAAGCCGGAGAATCCGCTGCTTTGCTAATGGCGTATAATTAGCTTCAGAAAGCAAAAAGGCCCTAGCATTTCTGCTAGAGCCTTAAATATGGCAGGGGTGGAGAGATTCGAACTCCCAACACGCGGATTTGGAATTCTAAAAAACCAATTTTAAAACAGAACGTTACGGTCATCAAAAAACCAAACAACTCGTATTTCCGTCTATTTCGGTATTTTATTTAGCTACAATTCTATAAGTTAGACTCATTTAAGCGCTCGAAATTTTCTGACTCACTTTTGCCCAAATACAGCGGCTAATGTGCCCCCCCAAAAATCATAAGGCATGAATAATGGGCGTCATTGTGTGTTTTTTGTTTGAGATGAAAAGAGAGTGATCCGCGCTTTAAAGCCGGAATTAATTCTCTAGTTACTTTGTAATTTGCAAGGCTATAATACTGTTTACAATGAAGAATCTGAGATTATCCTGCTGTTTTTATAGAAAATTCGCTCGTTTTACAAACATAGGAATAATAAAAACCAAGTTATTTTATTGATTCTATATAAAACAATTAGCGTTAAGGTTGTTTTTTAGTATTTATCATTTATTATGGCGCTATAGTTTAGCGCTTTGGGGTGGGATATGTTTTCAGAAATCAAAGAAGATTTTAGAGAATGGTTGATTGTTAAAAAAGGGGTATCTAAGAGAGTTGCAGGCGATACGATTAGTCGGTGCAAAAGGTTAGATGAAGAAATATTAGACTCAATTGATCTGGCTGTTTCTTCTGTCGATAATTATCTTCTAGCTATGTCAAAAATCAAACATTATGCCAGAGAAAATGGAACTGAAAACGGTGCGAAATACGCTATGACAGGTTGTCTTAGGTCTGCAATGAGAAAGTACTGTGAGTACCGTAATCCGGAAGATATATCCTATTTTCCCAATGCTTATAACCTTTGATTTTTGGTGAGTTTATGTCATTTAAGTTTATAGATCTCTTTGCGGGGATTGGTGGAATTCGGCTTGGTTTTGAGTCTCAAGGTGGAGAATGTGTTTTCTCTTCTGAGTGGGATAAGTATGCCCAACAAACATATGAGGCCAATTTTGGTGAGAAGCCTCATGGGGATATAACAAAAATAGCCCCAAAAGATATACCAGATCACGATGTTTTATTGGGAGGGTTTCCTTGCCAAGCTTTCAGTATCATTGGGAAGATGAACGGTTTTGAAGACACTAGGGGAACCCTTTTTTTCAATATTATTGAGATTCTCAAGGTGAAAAAGCCTAAAGCTTTTATGCTTGAAAATGTAAAGCAACTTAAAAGTCATGATAAAGGGAATACATTTAAAGTCATTTTGAAAGCTTTAGAGGAGCTCGGGTATAAAGTCCATCATACAGTTCTTAATGCTTTGGACTTTGGAGTACCACAAAAGCGCGAGAGAACTTTTATTGTTGGTTTCTTAGATCATGCCGTTTCTTTTGATTTCCCTGTTGGGAATAAGACTTTTGATTTGTCAGATGTTCTTGAGCCTGATCACTTAGTTCCTGATAACTTTTTTGTTAGCGATAAAATTAAAAATGAACGTCAAAGTAATCTGTGTAGGGAGGCTCCTATACCCAGTATTTGGCACCAGAATATTTCTGGTAATGTATCTCCTCTACCTTACTCTTGTGCGCTTAGATCAGGTGCTTCTCATAACTATTTGTTAGTTAATGGTTACCGGAGACTAACTTCTAGAGAGATGCTAAGAATACAAGGGTTCCCTGAATGTTATCGTATAGTGGTCTCTCATACACAACTAAAGAAGCAAGCTGGAAATAGTGTTGCTGTTCCAGTAATAAAAGCTATAGCTGAGCAGGTAGTTATAGCCATGCAGTGGAAGCGTCAAAATGTAGCCTAGAAATGAGGGTGATGCCCTCATTTAATCCTAGAGATTACGGTATTTATCTATTTGACTGTTATCCAATCTTCATTGAATTCAATCTCTTCTATGACAGTATCAAAATCTAAGGGTGCAGGTTTTTTTATTGTAAATCGTAGAGCATTATCAGGAACATTGTAGATTACTGTGAACTGACTTCCGTCTGGTTGCCACGTAAATCGGTGCTTACCATTAACAGAGCCTTCAAAGTTACCATTCTTATTCACTGCCCAATTTATGCTTTTAGGATCTATTTCATGAGCTTCTTTTTCAAATAACGTGTAATGGGTTAAATCATCAGAGCGTAGTAAGAAGCTATGAGTAAGATCTTTATAATTAGACTTCGCTGTCTTTAGTCGCTCATTAAAAATGGAAATTACGGCTTCACCAGTGCGGTCGATATCCTCTAAAGGTCGGTCTATACCATACGAGAAATTTATGTTGTTTCTACCTGATATAATTCGAATGTTTTTTTGTGAATGTGGTTTTTTTGATTTTACGGTTTTTACCGACCAACTAAAGTCATCTTTGATAACATCGGCAAGGCCTAAACTTTTCCCAAGTTGTTCCCCTCCGATGCTATTGGCAAAGATTTCTTCCCATTTTTCCCCAGTTAATCCCTTTTCGCCAATAGCAACAAGATAGGCGATATTCTTACCTATTTCTGTTAAGTATTCTTTAGGAATTATGTTTAATGGGTACGGTCTTCGGGTATCTTTACTATCTCGAATTCTTGGTTTTCCTAGCATGGCATCACCTCTTATTTTTAAGGGAATTAATACCACTGGAGCAAGTTTAACTCAATGATTTTATGAATTTTAACCTTGTAATTGTTCAAATAACAAACATCTTGGGCTACATTTCTTGAAGGGGGAGAACCCTATAAAAGTTGATGTTGCGATCTTTTGTTACCTAACTGTAACTAAATTAGTAAGCTAGATTTTTTACAGTGAGTAAGACTAACCTCGAAAAAGGGCTTTTTATGACCCCTGAAAATTACAAATCTAAATTTACCTTCAATGATAAGGATCTTGCTCTTGATATCTACAATGCATATACAACAAGTGAGAACTCACGTATAGCCGGAGGCAAAATTACGATTGCTATTAAGAAATATAAAGTGCATCTAATGATAACGATGATTCGCAAGATTATGAACGAGCAAAATCTCGACATTACACCTAGGGTGGCCCTCCGGTTGCAAGAGAGGCTTTTCAATCGTAATGTTGCTTATCCTACGTTAGTCTCTGAATTTGCCGAAAAAGGTCGAACTGCGAGCAATAAGAGCGATGTTTTTAATAAAATCGATGAATTAGTTGATATGTATGGAGATGAAGCTAAGTCAGAAATGACTAATATTGAGGCAAAGATAAAGGCAATCAAAGCTCGCGAAAAAAAACGAAGTAAAGACTTAGCTCAATTCGATTTAACGTAACTTTACCTAATCCGCACCTAAAACAACCTTTTAGCTAGCGCTAGTCTTACTCATCGCGCTAGCTCTCCAAAACTAACTTTGCAATACCTGAAATTATTAATGAATTGCTAATATTCGATTTTACGAAAAAGATAATTGTCCAAAAACGAGTTAAGAATCAGTCGTGTTTTGATGCTGATTCAAAGGATTCAGCGTCAAAGTCTCTTCTAAATGTTCAGGGGCTAGATGCGCATAACGCATGGTTGTTGTGATTTCACTATGACCCAGTACATCTCTTAACTTCACAATATTGCCGCCGTTCATCACATAGTGACTCGCAAAGGTATGACGTAGAACGTGAGTCATTTGTCCTTTAGGTAAGTCAATCTTTGCCTCTGTAACCGCCTTTCGAAAAGTCGATAAGCTGTTTAAAAACATCCTCTCTTCACTGAGAGGCTCAAGAGTGGTGAGTTCATCATAAAGCGTTTGATTAATCGGCACGGTACGATTCTTGGATGATTTGGTATTCAAAAACGTGAGCTGATTATTTTTGATTTGTGAGGGCTTTAGACTTTCCGCCTCTCCCCACCGAGCACCTGTGGCCAAACAAATTTTCACGATGAACACTAAAGATCGGTTACTGAACGTTTGACAAGAATCCAGTAGCCTTGCGATCTCATCATGAGCCAAATACCTCAACTCTTTTTCACGCTCTTTGAACTGACGAATTTGAGTGAGCGGATTCTCAAACTCAATCACCCCTAACCTCTCCAACTCGTTAAACATCGCCCTAAGATAGGCATGCTCTCGGTTTATCGTGGTCGTCGTCACTTCAAGGCTGCGTTGCTCTCGGTAATGCGCAAAATCTTTACTGGTGAAATCACTCGCAATGGGGTTACCCAAACGCTCTGATATTCGATAAAGACTCTTTCTCAGTC
>NZ_JBFSTC010000105.1:0-17548 GCF_041466605.1 Vibrio sp. 10N.247.310.17
AATGCTTTATTGATTTTATTGTTAATTTATAGACTCATCTAAGCGGAGAAGAGCCCTTCTGGTAGGGCAAAACCCCATTAACAGGATGTGAATGAGTAAAAAGTCTACCTTATAATGGGGCAAAAATGTGCCAGTGAAAGCAGCAAAAAGGCTGTGATCACCAAGCGATTCTGTCGTACCTTAACTACCAAGCGACTTTGTCGTTAGCCTAATTACCGAGGGAAATTGACGGTCCTACTTTTTACGTAATCCTTTGACTATCACTGTGAATTAGTCAAAGGGTGTATAGGATGATCGTTATGGATGCTAAATCTCAACTTACCGTGGATGTCATTGCTAAAGTGGCACTTAACAAAATCTCTATTCTCAATGCCTCGAAACTGCTCAATAAATCCCCCCGAACCATTGAACGTTACCTCAGGCGATACCGTATCGATGGTATTCGTTTCGTTGTTCATGGCAACACAGGAAGAGCACCCGCTAATAAAATCCCCGTGACCTTAAAGAAGCAAGTTCAAGCTCTGATAAAAGCCAAGTATTACGACTTTAACATGCTTCATTTGGCAGACATGCTGGAAGTGTTTGAAGGCATCAAAGTAAAGCGAGAGACACTTCGTACCTGGGCGCACGAAATCCATCATGTAAAACGAGCTAAACATCGCCGCTCCAAAGTAAGAAGACGACGAGAGCGCATGGAGGCAGAAGGCTTAATGCTGCAAATGGACGGCAGCCCTCACCTTTGGTTCGGGGACAAAAAGTCCTGCCTTATCGCTATGATTGATGACGCAACCAGTGACGTTCATGCGGAGTTCTTTCCTTCAGAAACTACGGAAGGCTGCCTTAAAGTAATGAAGGCTTATATCGAAAAAAAGGGGCTTTTTAAGACGCTTTATGTCGATAGAGCGGGTATCTTTGGTGGACCAAAACGCTGCCACTTCTCTCAGATGCAACGAGCCTGCGAAGAGCTTGGTATAGAAATTATTTTTGCCAACTCCCCCAAGGAAAAGGTCGTATCGAACGCGCCTTCGATACGTTCCAAGATCGTCTCGTCCCTGAGTTAAGACTGGCGGGGGTCACCGATATGAATAGCGCAAATGACTACCTGCAAAACACTTTCATCCCTGACTATTGGGCGACAACCCTCACTGTCAACGCTAAGCAGGTGCGCTCGGAACATAGGCCCATTCCGAAACACCTAAACCTCGATGCGATATGTATCCAAAAAGAATATCGAAAAATCCGTCGGGACCATACCTTCAGTTATGGTAACGCAATGTACCAAATTACCTCTCCGTTAAGGCACTCTATCGTGAGTCAACAAGTTGAGCTACGTAAGCAACTTGATGGTAACTTCACCGCTTACTTTGCTGACCGAGAGCTGTCCATTAAAGAGCTTGTTGAGCCTAGCTCTAGGAAAGAATACGGGGAAGAAGTTCAGAAAAAGCTCGATGCTATTGAACTTGCCAAGGAGTTAGGCAATGTGAGAGAAGCTGCTCGGCAGAGTGGTTGCTCTGTCAAAAGCATTCACAACAACCGTCAACTTCTCGAAGCACACGGTCCATTAGCTTTGAAACGTATGTATGGCCAACCAAGGCACAGTAACCGCATCGATGAGAAGACTCGAAATGTCGTCATCTCATTAACGCTCAAATTACCTCATCTAACATCGATCAGGATCAGTGGTGAGATGAGAAAGCGATTTAACATCTCGATTAGTCACTCAACAGTAAGGAACATCTGGCTTGAAGAAAAGCTGAATACAAGAGAGTTACGGGAAGCTCGTGCCGAGGCATCAATTATCGAATAAGAGCAGAACTGTCATGGTTGACTACTATTAATAAGACTATGACAGAGTCCTTCGGTAATTAGACCGTCAACCTCCCTCGGTAATCACAGAAAGCAGCAAAAAGGCTGTGCAGCAAAAAGGCTGAAAGCAGCAAAAAGGCAGCGAGATCAAATCTTCGCTGCCTTTTGAGTATGATACTTTATTCTTTAGTATGACACTTTAATACTCAATATGAGACTTTATTACTCTCGTACAACACCAACTTTGTCACGTATCTTGCTGAACTGCTTGCTTAGGTAATGACTTTGGACTTGGTAGATATGGTCACAATCTTTAGCAACGCCTCTTTGTCTTTGTATTGGTTTCATGTGGACGATATAAGGGCAGCGTATACGGTCTGTATAACTCATCTGCACAATGTCAAAGATAGACTGTGTGACAGGGATTTTTACTCTGGATGCCTCTGAATTTGAGACTTTTTGCCTATGTATATACAAGTAACCATAAATTTTTACGCCATCAACCATTACAGGTTGCTTATCCTCATTCCAGACAATTCCGCAACGGTTATCTCTTGGTGAACGTAGGTTGTATTTGATACGACATATTTCATTGATCGCATGCGTCGTCTCCAACGTCAATGCCATTGCCACCTTAAGAAAGAGTGGTGCGCTTTGATAAATCAATTCAAACTCTTCTAGTGTTAGTCTTTGACGCTTTTTAACCTGTTCTTTTTTAGTGACCCGAAGACGTTTTTTTATTGCGCATGAAGTTATCAGGTATATACGATTGATCTGCTAAATAACTGAACGCTTTATTGATCAAACTGAGGTTGTTGTTGTAGCACTGAGCTGAAAATTTAGCGTAATGAGTATTTAAGAAGACATTCATCATTTGCAAGTCTAATTCATGGGTAAGTGTCGTTCCTAAATCAGCACAGAGCTTCTTCATTAGTAATTGGTACTTCTCCATCGTACCTTTTGAAAGCTCTTCTCGTTTGATTAGCGGAAAGATTTTCTTCAGTGCTTTTTCTAAAGGAATATTGAAGTCGTTTAAAGAAGTGTGTCGTGGCTTATCTGGGACGCTATCGAGAGTCGGTAATGAAGCTTGGTGTGCTTTCTCTATGAGCTGTTCCATAGACCGGTACTTGATATTGTAGTTAACCGCTTCATTGATCGCGTGAAGTTTCTTCGTGCCTACAGGGAAAGAGTAGAATTTCCCTGACGCAAGCTTTAGGCGGTAACGTACCTTGCCATCTTTGTGTTGATATCGATAAAGATAAGGCGGTAAATCTTTGTGTTTATCAGTTCGTTTTGTACCCATATTTATATTACGAAGGTGAGCTTATAACCGTCGTTCCTTTTAGTTACGTTCGATTGTTACATACTGGATTACGTTATGCATCGCCAAATAAGTCAGGGAATATTGTCGCTTTTCTGGCAGCCTCTATTTGCTCAGGCTCATCAACTACTACGACTTTCGCTGCACCAATGCCCATAAGCAAACGTTTAAGTTCCTCTTCCTCTAACTTCGTCAGTTCAAGCATTGAGTGAACGATTAACAAAGGCTTCAATGTAAGCCCAGGTTGCTTTGCTTCCCGTAGCATCGAACCCACCAGCTCCGCGAAACTATCAGGATTATCTAAGAGTAGTTGCTTTACTGGCATCGTTGAAATTTTACTTAACTCTTCTCCTTGCCACATTAACTCGCATTGTTGTGTTGTTAGATGAATCACAGCTGGATTGGCGAGTACCTTTTTGTTGGCTAGGAGATCGATACGACAAGCAATACTAATGAGCGGAATGACCAGAACCATAGCTACTAAGCTTTTTAGGTTGTCATACAGCTCTGGTTGGTCAGTCATGAAATGCAGGTAATGTATCTCCAGAAATAAGAAAATACATACTATTGACATCGCATCATTTATCGTTCTTTTTTTAAGCATCTTGCTTTCTCCATTGATCTGACAATCGATGTCCATTGGTGGGTATTAAATTACACCGAGGTACTGGTTACCGCTAAGAAGAAGTTAATGCCGACTACTATAAACGACCAGAAAGTCATAATTCCAAAAAGGTAGCACCACAATTTGGTATGTGTTGAAAAGGTAACGTTGGCGTAGCTCGACCAAGTTGTTAATGTTGCAAAGGGCAGCACTACAAATGTTCCATAGATATTGGTTAGCTCAGATAGGTAGCCTGCCACCATCGCTATTAATGTTATGAATATAAACATTGCATTCACCCACCGTGAGGGTAAATTCGTCGTATTTTCGTGTACTTTCATACGAGCCCCGTCAGTTAATATGTGCGTTTCTATAGTGGTGAGTAACAGGTTCCTAACTGATTTTTAAGACACATGCTTATATTATTATCTATGTTCGATATCGGCTTCAGAGTGGGCTTTGTATGGCCTATGGCAATCGTCGCATTCAAATTCACCACCCGCAGGATTGCCACAAAAACCATCTTGTACTTCTCCGCAGTGAGGGCAATATAGAGCGACATTCATTGTGTGCAATTCTGTCACTGTCTTCATATTATCTTCCTAAGATTAACTGTGAGTTTGTTATACATCCCAAGGCTCCCAATTTAGCTTCGTATCGAGTTTCAATATTTAGACGACGCTAGAGCAGACTGAAGAACTCAAAGGTGCTCTTCACGATCTTTACGTTTTTGTTTGTAGGCAATTGTCGCCACTGCCGCAACGAACCCCAAGGTGAGTAAGGTTTCAACGAGGCCGAAAAGTTGCCCGTTAAAGCCAGTAACTATCATTACATGCGACCCAATGGTTAGGATGCTTAACCTGAGCAACGCTTTATCAACAGGTCCCATGTAGTCAGTGAGATCGTACTTGAGTTTGCGCATTATTGGCGACTCTCCTTAACTGCTCACGGATATAGCCTTCTTGCCACTCGATATGGCAATCAGGGTTAAACTTCTCCCCTTTTCTACTTGCCATGACTCCGGCTTTGAATTCAGTCGTGTGGTTTGTGTTAACGGTGATAGTCGGTTCGCACATCTCGCAAGCTACTGCCGACAACAAATGAGTAAACATGCCTGAGTCATGTCGCTTCTCAGTGATCTCTAAGATTCTGACCAGGGCATGTAACTCGTTACAATTGAATTTGGCCATCGTTAATCGTATGACAGGGGACCATTTCTCATATTTTTCAATGAACCCCTGCTCTCCTGAAAGAAATATTTGTTGTTCACGACATTGGTAAAGCCGTTGAGCTGTAGAAACGATTTTTATTGAAGTCATATCTTTGCCTTTAACGGGAAGGTTTGAACTGCAATTCTGTTTCGTCTGACTGGTGCTTAGGTACTGTGACCTTAGATTGGAAATACTTGCCTCGCGGCAGCTGATTACCCACAGGAACGTGCGCAATCCAGTCATCGAATGCTGGTTTAGAATTCGAGGGGAGTCGTTGCCTTATAAACGGGTCTTTTAGCGTGTCTGCCATTCTTGCTCTCTACTTTGTTAAGTACTACTGAGTTCAGTATCCAACAACCCGATACAGGCATGTTCAAATAAAGAGCTTGAATTGGAGAATAGATTGCGTATCACAAACGCGGTGGGTAGAAATTAGCAGGCGATTCTAGGTAAGTCGCTCCATTTAGTGGTGTATTGCGGAGACAGCATTTCGCGGCGCATACCCCAAGACTGTCTTGAAGGTGTTCCTTGCGCAGCCAGAAAGATAGTGTCCATTCCATACTTTGCGTTTATCTGATCAAACGAAGCCATTAACTTTGCATTATTGGGTTGTGGGTTAAATAGGTCAGCTTGCTCATGTCTTCCGTCAACGAGGTCAATCAGCCCAACACCGACTTTGTAGTACTGAACACCTTCTTTGTAGAGTGTTTTGGCCAGAGCACAGGCCGCACTGGTTAAGGTATCCACATCAGCTGTCGCGTACTCAAATTTGTGAATCGCTTTGAAACTAACCGGCTTTTCGTCAAAAGGTGAATTTCCTGCAAAGCAAACCAACACTTTACAAAGTGACTGTTGAGCACGGATCTTTCGCGAGGCAATGCCCACATGCTGACTGATAGCTTGTCTAAGCTCATCGAATTCCGTTATGCGCTTACCCAGACTGCGGGTAGAAAAAACTTGTTGTTTGTCTGCTCTTGCTATGTCGAATGGAATACACTTTTCACCATTGAGCTCCCGTATCGTGCGCTCAACACCGACATCGAATTCTTTTCTCGCTTTTGAAGGTGAAAAATTTGCTAGTTGCGCTGCGGTAGTGATCCCCATAAATTGCAATGCTTTAACTTCGCTTGCGACCAATCCCCCAAACTGAACCCACATCAATAGCCTGGAGAACACGTTGGGTTTCTTTCACTGAATCTAAAACACATACCCCCTGATAACCAGGGAGTTTTTTCGCTGCGTGGTTGGCTAATTTTGAGAGGGTGAGCGTCGGGCCGGTTCCCACACAGACCGGGATCCGACACTCTTTCCATATTGCTTTTCGAATTGCGGCCCCATGCTCTCGTAAACAAGGAATGTTTATGCACTTGTCCAGATTTAGGAAGCTTTCATCGATTGAATAGATCAGTTGTTCAGGTCCAAAACGTGCAATCACTTGCATCATCCGCAAGCTCAAACTGGAGTACAGTTCATAGTTAGATGAGAAGACTGTAACGCCATGTTGCTCACATAATGCCTTGATTTTAAAGTAAGGTTCGAACTTTGGAATGTTCAACGCCTTCGCTTGATTGTTTACCGCAACGGCACAACCATCATTGTTACTGACGGTGATAACCGGCTTTCCACGTAAATCAGGTCTGAAGACTTGATGACACGAATTGTAGAATGAATTGCCATCTATTAATGAATACATGCTTAACCCGAAAACATAGTTGATACACGGTGGAGTCTGATGGAACTCGCTAATACCCCTTCTATTGCGAAGGAGTCTTGTTCATCAATTCTTACCGGCTTCATTGATTCATTCGCACTCAGCAAGCGACGTCCTTTGATATCTAGAATTTTACAAACCAGTTCACCGTTTAGATTGGCAATGATAATATCGTGGTCTTTCGCAGTAAGGGCTCGATCTACAATCAATACATCACCTGAAAAAATCCCAACTCCTTGCATGCTATCTCCCTGTGCCAGCGCTAAAAAAGTTGATGAAGGGTGTTCCACCAGCAATTCATCAAGGCTCAATTCCAGTTGTTTATATTCTGCAGCTGGGGACTCAAAACCCACCACGCCTGCACTCACTGGATAAGTTAATATATTCATAATTTATACTGGTTATTTATACAGTGTGATTCTAGCCCCGAATCTAGATAAAAGGCAAGAGAATGTCTCAGTAGGTAACTAGCGCTATAGAATTTAAGGTGAGACAGAGGTTGAGAGGGCGACATTATGAACAAGAGCCCTATATACGATAACATAATATGATATTGTTTATATTTAGGTTTCACCTAAACGATGTTAAGTTGTTTAAATCAAAGGGAAAGTTAAGAGGTCACTATGCCATTAGTAAGGTTTGCAATATTAGTTGTTGTACTATTTTTCGCTTGGTTAGCTTTAGTCCACATTTTCAATGGCTATGGTGCTGGCGTAGGTCTAGTCTGTTTGGGGTTGTTTGTTTTTGTGGGTCGGAAGTTATCAAAGAGAACGCTGGCAAAACTTCAGTCTCGCCAGCAATAAATCGTTTACTCGCACACAACACCATCCCTGTCTCGGTCAGACATGAATGCGTATGCCGGGTCATGAGCCGTTACTGGTGCAATCCCATGATTTCGAGCTTCGGCACAAGTGATACGTCCGTTGTTGTTGTCGTCATACAAGGACAACGCATGCCCCGTAGATTGGGTGACGTATTTAGTTGGAGCGCTTCCCGCAGGTGCATAGAACACCATTTCAAAAGACGGGCAATTATTGATAACACTCTCCAACGTGTTCGCTTCGACTGGATTTACACTAAGGCCATACTTAGTTTTTATCTCAATGACACGCAACGCGAACCAACATTGGTTTCTTGGCGGTAACCACTCGCCAGCGTCCAAGCCGCATTTTCCAGTAGAACTACAACGGTTCACAGCTGGGGATGCTAGGGTCAAGTTCAATAGATCTGTTGCAAATGCTTTTCTTGTTTCAGGGCTTGCCGCACAGAGCCCACTGTCATGCCCTTCACTGGCTGCAATGATGTGTTCGATGTCTGTCTCTGAAGTTGATTGGTAGTAGGTGCCAGTATAAGGGCCATAAATCTGACCTCCCATACTATCGACTATCGCTGACTCTACTGAAGCGGGATATGGGTATTGGCTTTTCTTATCGTATGGTGAACATCGATGCTCTTCCTTAACTACCAACCCACGCCACATGTCATTTCCCAGTGATGAAAACGAAGCAAGTAAAACAACCAAATACATCGTACTGCGAATAATCCCCATCATAACGTTCTCCATTTATTTGCGTTACACTGTCACTAAGACCAGCAGCCCGATAGAATCTGGGACCACAAACGCTGCCCCTTTTTAAGTCCACGTATATCCACGACTTTTACGGTGACTGGGTTACCTACTAAATCAGTCTCATACTTTTTCCCGGTTATTATGTTATATAAGTTTCCAGATGCATTGGCTAGAGGTATACCCAACTCTTTTGATAAACTTGCAGCAGTGTAATGCACTCCCGACTCCAACATATATGCGGCCATCTCTTGAGTGCTCATCTTGTTGTGAACCTTACTTGGTGTTGTTGTATTCATGGCCATTACACCTCTGTATAGTTACCGGAATCATACTCACGCATAATGGCAGTCTCTGTGAATTCGAGCACTTGTACTTCGCCATCTATCCCACGCGTTTTATCGGAAAATCGTACACGGAGTGTTACTTCAGTATCATCGATAATAGTCGCATGAATTCTTTGTCCATCCGGTGCATAACCTCTACCAGTATTAAATTTCAGTTCGCCTTGCTTCGTTTGCATATCTCAGTTCCTTCAATTGGCTTTGGATTAGATATACAACATCGATGTGTTCTATTAAGCACATTGTCATCACAAGGTTGTGGTTCAACCGGTATTGTGTGTTGCTGTTAGTAGCGGAATATTAGATATTACTAAGGCTATCTATTGTTATATCGAAATTTCAGGAAGTTAACAGATGTCTAAGCAGCTCAAACCTGGTGGTCTTCAATACGTGTCTCGTGTCCTAGCAAACAAATATGATGTTTCCCTGTCCACATTCGTACTGATTGATGCCACTCGAAATGGCAATATTATGACCGAGATAGCAGAGCTCTACGGGGTCAATAGAGATGGTAAGGATTCGTATCAATTTCTCAGTGACTTGGTTAAACATGCCAACAAGAAATCCTCTCTTCCAATTTTCAACGTCACGAATATGACGAGATATGACTTAATAGCAATGGGAATTGATCCCGTTTCAGGAAGACGTCCTCGTTGGCTGTCATTGACCAGCTACGGTATGACGATTCTCAAAGACTTCGACAAATTGATGTATGAATAAGGCTCTAACAATCAGAGCCTTTTAATACACGCTATTTAATCAGGACCGACTCTCGCTTTATCGGCTTTTCATTGAAGCGAATTTTTACGATGTGGTTATTCTCAAACCTCTGCTTACCTATAAGATCACGATACTGTTGATAGGATTTTCCCTTCAGGCCACACTGATTGACGTAGATAGCTACCTTATACACGGTGAAGTCGAGCCAATTTTTACGTTTCTTGTTCACATCGATGACTGCATCACTTAACGTTATCTTTAGTAGTTCCCATAACTTCCCACTAATTACGTGTGTGTTGACGCTGAGTGAGTAAAATCCACTACCATTCAATGCGCTAGTAAACATCGTCATTTCTCTGATCAGTTGGTCTTTTTTGCCTTTTATTGGTTTGTAAGGGTCTGCCAAATGGAGGGTTATATCTGATGCATGTTTCCAACGATTAGTGATCGGATACCACTCCAGCATCAATATCTCGGTGCTACCGAATACTAATTTTATCGGTGTCATTATCACCCAAGTCATGAACGCTACCAATAGGACAAGAGCATAGTTCCAGCCCGATAATAAGCAAGGCCATAGATTCTCTAAGGCCAGGTTCTCGCTATAATTTTTATTGATAAAGGTGTCGTTCCAATTGAATGAATCAAGTGCAAACAAGAGTAGATAAAAAACAGAGAACTTCGTCATAAGTTTGGCCGTCTTACAGAATCGGTGCCAATATTCGGAATGAAACATAGAGAGGTTCATGTGCGTCGGATCATCGAGCACTATCTTTTCATAGGCGATGTTTCTAATGGCTTTCGCCTGTACGAGTGAGACGCCCATTGCGACTATGAACACATAATCACCAAAATAACAGCTGAGTAAGATACACAGAGTCGGAATGATGTATTTCAGGGTTTGAATAACTACCGTGATGACGTTCATTACGTAATCAGTTAAGAGCGTGAAAGTTGGTTTTAACATAAGAATGTATTCCTTTTGATTTAAACCTACTTAATTTTTCCGAGATCCCAAAATTTTTTTTCATATCCCTCAAAACTACCGTGTACCCACTTTGGATGATGCTATTGTTTGAACTTCAATGCACTTAGCGCACAGGAGAGAGATATGATTTCATGGAGAAATTTGGATGACGGCACTCACGAACTTAAAATTAGTGACGCGTTTAATATCGTGCTCTACCCATCAGCTGGCTATGCCATCGCAACGGGTATCGATAGAAAGATCAGTTTATTTAGCTCTACTCTTGAAGAGCAAAAGCAAGATGTTCAAAGAACGGTAGTCGCTATACTTTTAGACATCGCGGAAAAAGTGTCACCGGATGATGTTAGATACGGTCGTTAACTAACTTTCTCTGTATCCAAATAGAGAGCACACATACCGCGCATAGAAATAGTGAAATATCGGCTAGAGAGTTTGGGGTGACATTTAAAAATGAAGAAACAGGTTCGACATACTTTATGACGACTAAGAGAGTAAAGGCGACTGTAAGCCTCTTATAACCGCTTCCAATAGACATACGCATAACCTTTAGTCCAGATTCCAGTTTTTGATGGAAAGCAACCCAATTGGCCCTTGCGCCAAACTGTACGTGACAGCCCAAATCTTCCACAAAGAACTTTCGTGTGGGTTCTTAATCCATACGAGAATTGCGGGAGCGGTGCCGCATCCAACCCAAACCCCAAATGTGATATAGAAGATCACCAATAACCATAGTTCTTGCATGAGTTGAGCTCCTTTAAGTGCCTAACGCCTTTTCCTCGACGCATTCTTGATGCGCTACTGGCAATTGATTCGTCATACAAGGCCCCTTTTGTATTTAACCAATAATTGTATACAATAACATAATACGTTATCTAAGAGTCTTCCAGAATGACAAACCGCAACGCTGATTGGGTACGCTTCTTCAAATTAGAAGAGCAGTTCTTCGACGATGTACTCTCTTCCACAAATGAAGTTGAGTCCTTTGGTTCACATTGCTATCCAAAATACACTGAAGAATTTACCGAGTCGGGTCACCTTCGTCTGACCAAACCTCAACATATTCGCTGGATAGGTCACGTTAATGGCGATCAAAGCCTGTTCAATAAACTTCAGAAACAAGCCAAAGAAATTTACGACCTTCATCAATCTTTGACACTTTCGGAAAAAAGATGCTCTCGTGAACCTATTTTTTTAGTTGATGCTACGCGTATCGGTGTTTACAAAAACGTTGCGCACTCTTCGAATCTAATCACGAGCTCTGACGAAGTGAGCTTAGTACGAGGTAAATATAGCGATACACCGGAACGCGACATTCAAAACTATAACGACATGCGAAAGGATTTAATTGACCTTGGGTTCAGTACCGCTACCGTTTCGTTAGCTCCAGTAACACTCTCTTTAAAAGTAAGCACGCAAGAGTTAGTGAACTACTTTGGTCGCGAAGATATAGTGTATAGGAGACAAACAGGTCACCAATATCGCAGCCGAGTATATTGGGATCGACAATCTAGACCGATGAAACTTGGTTTCTTTATTAGCTTATCTCCAATTACTTACCATTGCGTTGTCTCTCCAAGAGAATCACGCGAAGACTCGTACCTAAACAGTGGCGAAGCCATTCCTTTCGTCGGTCCTTGCGATGGTGAGTTTTGGATCAGCAAGACCTCATAATGCGGTTTATGAGGTCCATAACCACTTAACTTATGCTTGCTCTTCGACGTCAGACGATTCGGCAGTCTTTTTCTCAGCGATCATCTTTTTCGTACCACCGATAGCTAACAATAAGCCACCGACAGTTGGAAGTAATTGAAGCATCGCGAGATTTTTAACATCTTGCGGAAGATTGTTTCGTAAAGCTACTTCGGCAATGAATTCAAATAGTGGGTAGCCATTTACTGCGGCTTGGAAAAAAAATGACAGACCGCAACACAGCATTAGTATCAAACCAATGCACGTAATTCTAAAGTTAAAGTTCTTCATGTTGTTGTTCATAATGTACCTTATTTATGCTGACTGATTGGTTCAGTTCATTTATACACGCCCCGTTCTCTCCTTTTAGAAATTAGCGAAGCCAATATCGCACCTTAATTGACAAAGCATCGCTTCAGTGACCGACAGCTCGCTAAACGTCACACCAATCTCTTAGTCGTATCAATTTAATCGCTGATATAGCCCTGCTTATTTGAATTTCTTGGTTCGACACTGAGATATCCTCAGCTTACGTAGCCAATCTAAACCCGTGATTTTGGTTGGCGTTGAAATTTTCTGCGGTTTAGTGCTATTGCACAGCCCCCAATACGCACGTTGCCCACAGCGTTCGCAGCAAAAGAAAACTGGAGTAAATGATGACTACAAATACGACTTCGACCAACACAGAAACCAATAGTACTGTCCGGTTAGTGGCGGCATTAAAGGTTTTAGGTGTCACCGATGATACGCCCCTGCATTTGCGCCAATTGCTCATAAGCAGCATTTTATCGGTCGCGAAATTTAATGATGATGCAGATTTAATTGATATTTGTGAGTTTTCTCTGGCTCGTTTGCAAACCGAACTTGAGGATGATGTCAGCGAAAGCGCGGGTTCACCGATTCATTAATAAGAGGAACAAGCCATGAAATTCAATCCAAGGAACATCCTTTCTGGCATGGTCATACACTTACTGATGACTGTCGGTGTTGCACACGCGGAATCTGACCGAGTAAATCTCCACACTTGGAAGCAGTACGGCGAAGCGGCTTCGGGAAACTGGGCGGTAAGTCCAGATGGCCAAAGTGTCTACCAAAGCATCAACGGACACCCCACAGCGTTTATGAGTGCCAACAAGTATGAGTATCGAACCTTCAAAGGGATCATACAGGTTGATGCAGGAGCCGGTGATGATGACTATATCGGTTTCATTTACGGCGATCCTACTGCTGGAGGCTTTTACCTGTTCTCTTGGAAAAAGCTACCGACCTCTGCAGACAGTGGTTTCAGTTTGATTTACTTCGATGGCACCCTAGATCAGATGAGCGATTATGGGTGGACGGTTTATGATGTCGAACAAGGTAAAAATACTATCTTAGGCAAAAAGCGAAACGTAGAGTGGATGCACGGCCAGCCCTATCAATTTGAAATGCAGCTGTTTCCCAATAGGATTGTGACCAAGTTAGATGGCGCGACAATATTTGATGTCAATAACCTGACCGTAGCTCCGGGATACTTCGGCTTTTTTAACTGGTCACAAGGGAAGGTGCGTTACAATTCCATTCAGCAACTATATCCACCTATAGCTGAACACAAAACAGGGGATATCTCTCAAGGTGTGCCTTTTACGGTAACTGGCACATGGACGGATAGGAACACAACGGATAGCCACAGCTGCATGGTAAGCCAACAGCCTTATTATGGTACTGTGACGATGACTCCCCCGTGTACCTTTACTTATACCCCATCACCTGACCATGATGGCATTCAGACATTTAAATACAGAGTGACTGACGAATCGAACTTGTTTACTGACGGCAACGTCGATGTAAATGTACGATCAAGCGGCACTTCCTTCACCTTGCCTCCACACCTTGTGTCTGGTCAAATAAAGAATGTCTTCACCCAAATTAAATCAACAAAGACTGACGGTAAACCGGTCGTGAATATAATCAATAAGCCTAACTTCATGCGATTAAATGAGTTGGGTGTCATTGAAATGAATCCAACTGACGATGATCTTGGCATGCATCACGACATCACCTTCGAAACAAGCGATGGACTCAAGACGTACAATGCAGGGACATTCGATATTCAGGTTATACCCTCGACAAACAATGACTACTTGAACCAAAATTTTGAGATTATCACTTCCGATGTGCAGCTGCTTGACTTAGACAATACGCCACACACTCTCGTGACCATTCCAGCACTTGAAAGTGGTGAGGGTAATTTAGTAGAAGGCCCACATGAGGCTCTAATCACCGCTGATGTTAATAACACTCATGACATGATGGTCGGTGATAAGGTTGCCGCACCAGGTGATACGGTGTCGATAACCGTTAACCTTGATAAAGCAGGGTCAGCTCTACCCATATTCTATTTTACTCCGGATGCGGAAGTTGCGAATTTCAGCATTGAATTCCCTTGGATTGACTCACCTCACGATTGGCGTTACGTCGTACAAAGAACATGCTCAGATGCCGACTCTAATCGATGTGATCGAACATTGGAGATGGACAGATTGAAAGCGCCAACAGGCAACCTTCAAGTCTTTCTAAGAAAGAGTGCAAATGCTGAGTATCATAGTTATGGATTTGCCGACGTTTCCACTTGGCGTAATTCTGACTTGGATGAAAACCTTGCGACACTCAGTGACGGTGACTTGGTGGCCATTAACATCAACCAGAAGACAGCTGCTCTAAATGACTTCATCAATCAGGTCATTACACAGTTTGGTGATGGGGATTTGAGCACCAAGCTATCGAACATAGAAGATCAAGCGATCTTGCTGTATCGAATCGGAAGTGGGGTAAAAGAATATAAAACCCAAAAGAGTAACCGCTGGGGGACTTCTTCGGTTACATGGATAAGCCTAACTGAATGAAGGAAATGGAATGAAATTGAAGATAAATGCTCCCATGATGGGAGCATTTTTTTAGTTTATTTGTTCAGGAATACGAACGCCATGGCTACGTAACACACGAATGATGTGTGATTGAACGTAAGCCAGCGTGCATTCGCACCCTTCAAAGTAACCTTTGTCTATATCTAAGCTCGTATTTCTACGTTGCTTTTTGAGTTTTTCATCTTCACGAAAGTCGCATAAGAGTTCTCGCAAATCATCTTCTAAACTGCTCGATGGTTTGGTGGATTGCTCTTGGTTCACAGACGTGGATGCTTGGAGTTTTAACCATGACCAAATAAAGCTCTTATTGGAATTCACCGCTTCAGCAAACCGTTCGACGGAGCGAATGGAGTGATATTCGGCGTATTGTTCCCATAATGGTTTGGCAACTGAATCGGTTAAACACGCTACAAACTTAAACGACAATGTTTCTTGGATGTCATTATTCCCTGCTCGAAGTGGAACCACTATCGTGTCACCGAAGTCGACAAAAGAATGGGTAGCAGCCATTAGAAACTCAATCGAGTAATTGCGCGTGGGTGTAAGTAATCCGTGCTTTTTCGTATCAAAATCATGATGATTATCATGACGTCGTAAGCACAAGTATTCATGAAATGCAGTACTGAACTTACACGGTGTTAAAGATTGATCAATCATGACCCAATCGGAATCAATAACTCTATTGTACATGGGATGTCTCCTCATCATTTAGGGACAAGCCCATTACAGTTGGTAAAAATTCTCGTTGAAACTCTCCAGCCACCAGCACATCACCAATATAAACAAATTGGGAACCTGGATGTTCTGCTGTCTCTGGTGAGAATTCAGGGTTCATGGCAAATTGACGAGTACACTCAACGGTTACGACCGTCCAATCGCTGGACATGGCCATTTGCATACTCTTCTCTTTCGTGTGACCTTGATTGAGATAATATTCATAACTTTGCTCAACTAAGCGTTCATCACGGATTGTGAGTTGTTCACCTAAAGGGATTGTCTCTGCACCAAACTTACAATCTGCAAGTACAGTGGAAGAAGACAAGCCGATGATAGTAGTGAGTGCAAATTTGCTCATGAAGTTACATTTCAAATTTGCGCATTTTGTTGTGAAAGACATGGTAGTTCCTCGGTTTAGTAAGTGCAGGTGTCATTTTCTAGAATGAATATCGATTTCTGAGCTGCATGATTTAAGTACCACCTCAAGATTCTCTTCAGGAATCTCGTTAACTAGGCGACCTAAAAAATATTCCACAACGACGGCTACATCAGCACCTTCTAGATGCATCGCGACCGGTTCTGCCATGGCTTTTTCTGTCATTTCAATATTCATAATCACACCTGTTGCTGTGAGGGTAGTTGTCTAATTTTCCAAGCTATTCCTTGTGGGAATGACCTAGCGTAGCGATACACATTTTCTGCCTCTGTATCTTCAAACTTTTTCTGCTTCACCTTGCCGTTGATCTTGTAGAACAAAATAAAGTCAGCAAACTTACTTATTGGAATGTTTCGTGGCATGAGTTAGCTCCTCCAAGAACTGGAATTTGAGACGTACTAGGCCACCGCACGGGTAAGCTAATAGGTCCCGTGTTGGGTTAAGGTTATGGGGGTTAAGAGCGGATCTTTGTTTCTATGTTTGTTGGGAAACAAACTTCGAATGGGGGGTTACTTCTTTAGAAGTGCTTGTATCTCATCGTCCTGTAGAAGATGGTCAATTCGAGCAATAATGCAGTCGCCTGCGTAACTATCTAATTTGACACTTTGAGCTTTCAACTCATTGAATGAGCGATAAGTCTCTAAGAGCAAATTTGACGGTGGTCTTTTGAGCAATTTAATGCGTCTGACAGTTTTAATAAGACTGATTTCGATATCCACTAAAGCTGACATTTGTTCGAAAGTAGTCATATGAGATCTCCATTTATTCAATGGCAAACAGGGGTATAAAAATCACTAAATCAAGACTTCGACAATAGGTACATTAACGTAGCCGGTTTTGTATGATCTTCCTGTTAGCTTAATGATTCCGGCCTCAACAAGAACATGTTCAATTCCAGTATTTTCACTGAAATTCTTGATGCATGTTTCATTCTCTAAAAGAGAGTCAGTTGGAACACAGGTTGTTGCAACACAAATGCGTTCACCGGGAAAGGTGTCGTTGTTAATGTTGTTATCGGTTTCAGCAGCAATCAGCTCAAGCGCAATTACACCGTTAGCGTAGTGACGTTTAACAATGCGGCAATCAAAACCAAGGAAGTTAAGTGCATTCATATCTGGACTCCAGTTATTCATGGGACTAGTTGGGGTATAAACAAGAGTTGTATTTGAAGGTTGGTAACTCTGAGGAGTTAATAGGGGCAGTCAAAGGACTGATTACATTTCAGATGGCGTAATAACCAGGTGAGCTAAAGGGTGATCCTCGCTGTCCAAGTGGACAGTGTGTTACTCAATTTGCCCTTTTACTATGGCAAAGTAATGAGTCTCAGTTTCCAATTAGTCAGCTTATTTTGCTTGTTTTGAGTACGCGTGCTTTCTAACCATTGCAGATAGCGCACACGTACATCGTGACCGTGGGTTTCAATCATTACCTATTCAAATCGATATAGTTCTCATGAAGATTGATGACTATTATGTAAACGCGCCATAAACCCCGCATTCTAATCTTTCAGCGCGAAGAATAAGATCAA